>CALLIQ010000398.1 GCA_938008925.1 uncultured Acidimicrobiales bacterium | reverse complement strand
CGTCTGGCGTACGAGTGCTCCACCACGATTCGGTCGGCCCGACGAGCACGGGGTTCTTGGCACCACGGACCGTTTCGGTGAGGTCGATGGTCGTCGGAAACTCGACGGTGCGCTTGTGCGACGCGCCCGTCATCGCGCCCGGCCTCGCCTCATCCGCTCAGGTGCTCTCGGCGCGTGCCGCAAGGCCATCGAGCCCCTTGGTCCAGGCTCCTCGCACGTTCTTCTCGATGAGCCCAAAGACCAGGCGGTTGAGCCGGTGTGGTTCGAAGGCGCCGGTGTAGCGGACGAGCGTCCCACCGTCGGCAGGCTCGAGTTCCAACTGCTCGTACATCTTGGATGCGATCGGAATGTTGGTGCGGGTGACGCAGAACGCCCACACCCTGGGAGCATCCCAGGCGACGAATCGCTCCTCGGCCTCGAGCGCCCCGACCTTGACGGTGCGAGTGGCGCCAACGCCGGTGGCCATGGCCGAGGTCGTGTCGCAGCGCTTCATCCCGGGGAACCAAGCGGGCCATCCGACGTTGTCGGCGATGATCGACCACAGGTCGCTCGGGGTCGCGTCGATCGTTCGCTCGACGACGACCGTGCGAGACGCCGTATTGGCAAAGTCTGGTTCGACCGCTTCGAGGCTCGGCATGGCCGCAACCTACCGCTCCATCGAGAGACGGGCGACCGGCGGCTTCCCCACCCGCTGACCACCTCGGTTAGCGTTGCCCTGTGCCGATCGACGACGGACCGACGAACAGCATCCGAGTACCGGGCTGGTTCCAGGGCCCAACCGGCAGCGGTCAGGGCGGATGGACCGCCGCTCAGCTCATCGGCATCGCCGGCCAGCCGTCGACGATCGCGTTTCGAGCGCCGATCCCGCTCGACACCGATCTGCGCGTGGTGAGCGACAGGGATCATCACGCTGTCGTCGACATGACCGGACCCGAAGACGTGGTCGTGATGGAGGCCACGAGCTGGGATCCCGACTTCCCGGAGACCGAGCCGGTGTCGCTCGACGTCGCTCGGATCGGGCGGTCTCGATTTGCTCGCACCAATGACGATCACCCGGTGCCGCACTGCTTTTCCTGCGGGCTCCAGCCCGACGCGATGAAGGTCCATCCAGGCGAACTGGACGACGGCAGGTTCGCGACCGATTGGCGTGCACCTGCGTGGGCGGTGAATCGCGAGGCTCCACCCGAGGAGGTCGTCGCCTCGGGCGCGATCTGGGCCGCGCTCGATTGCACGGCCGCGCTGTATGCGTGCACCCACGGTGGCCTTCGCACCGCGTTCACCGTTCAACTCGCTGTCGAGATGTTGGAGCCGATCCGGCCCGACGAGCACTACGCGCTCGTCGGGTGGTCCGGACACGGCGCCCCCGAGTGGGATGGTCGCAAGCGAACGGCAGCGTCGGCTGCGTTCAGCGAAGACGGCACGTGCGTCGCCCGTTCGACGTCGTTCTGGGTGTCGGTTGACGGCTGATCGTTTCGAGCCGGCCGTGAACCCTCCGACGGGCACGGTCACCTTCTTGTTCACCGACGTGGTGGGGTCGACGTCGCTCTGGGAGCGATTCCCCGATCAGACGGGCGTCTCCCTCGCGGCGCATGAAGCGCTTCTCCGCGGGGCGATCGAGGAGTTCGGCGGACACGAGTTCGCAACGGCGGGTGACTCGTTCGACATTGCCTTCTCCTCAGCATCGGCTGCTGTCGGTTGTGCGGTTCGCATCCAGCGAGCGGTCGGTTCCCACTCGTGGCCAGGGGTCGAGATCGGCGTCCGGATCGGAGTTCACACCGGCACGGCGGAGCAACGAGAGGGTCGCTACTACGGCCAGGAGGTGAACCGGGCGCGAGACGTCTGCGCCGCTGCTGGGCGCAGTCAGGTCCTCGTTTCGGACACGGCCGCATCGCTGGCCCGTGACGCGCTCCCGGTCGGCCATTCGCTCCTCCGACTTCGCCCGCTCGAGCTCGGACCGACCGGCGACGCGATCGACGTCTGGACCGTGTCGGGCGAGGGGCTCTCCATCGAGCAACCGGCGGCGAGTGTTGGTGATCAGGGCAACCTGCCGCGGCCGGCGTCCCAGTTCATCGGACGGTCTGATGAGATCGAGGCGATCGGGGAGCGGGTTCGACCTGACGCGATCCTCACGCTCTTGGGTCTGGGCGGGTTCGGCAAGACACGCGTCGCCATCGAAGTGGGCCGTCGCAATGCCCCTCGGTTCAGCGACGGCGTGTGGTGGGTCGACCTGACACCCCTGACGGATCGCGCCACCATCGCGGCGCTCGTCTCGTCGACTCTCGGCATCGGAGGTGAGGCGACGCTCGGCGTCGAAGCGTCGCTCCTCGACGGGCTGGAGCGCCTCGAGTGCCTCATCGTGTTCGACAACTGCGAGCACGTCGCCGATCACGCAGCGGACCTGATCGCTGCGATTCGCCAGCGCTGTCCGGGTGTCGGGATCCTCGCGACGTCACGAACCGCACTGGGCATCGCCGGAGAGCAAGTCTGGCCACTCGCCCCTCTCGACGCGGCGACCGACGGGGTCGAGTTGCTCCTCGCTCGGGCGTCGGATCTAGACATGTCGCGAGCTGGACGGGAGTGGGAGAGCGACGATCTCGTGCTGCTGTGTGATCGGCTCGACGGCATTCCACTGGCCATCGAGATGGCGGCGGCGCGGCTGCGGTCACTGTCTCCACGCGAGATCATCGAGCGGCTCGACGAACGGTTTCGAATGCTCAAGAACCGAGACCGCCAAGCGACGAAACGCCACCAAACGCTCCTCGCCGCCCTCGACTGGTCCTATGAGCTGCTCGATTCGGAGGAACAGCTCCTGCTCGACCGACTATCGGTCTTCCCGTCGGACTTCGACCTCGAGTCCGTCGAGCGACTCTGCTCCGACGACAAGCTCGATGAGTTCGACATTCTCGACCTGCTCAGCTCGCTGATTCACAAGTCGTTGCTGTCGAGCGTCGGGCACGCTGGACGCTCGCGCTATCGCTTGCTCGAAACGGTCCGCCAGTACGGCCGCAGTCACCTCTCGGGGATCGAGCTCGAACGACTGCAACGTTCGCTGGTCGTCCACATGCATTCGCGAGCAGTCGATCTCCTTCCCGCCTACATGGGAGAGGACCGAGGCGCACACGACGCGGCTGCTGCGGCGTATGTGACCGATTGGGACAACTATCGCGAAGCTGTTCGACTCGCCATCGACTTCGAGGAGCCAGACGCCGTCGAGGAAATCGTGGAAGCGCTGTGGGACGTTGTCTTCCAGACCTCTCGGACCGAGGTCGTCGGGTGGTGCCGAGATGCCCAGTCGATGATCGATCCGCCGATGTGCGCGTTCACGATCGTTGCCACGTCCGTCGTCTCGGCGGCGGAAATGATCGAGTTGACCGATCGAGCGATCGAGCGGGGCAACCCGTTGGTTCCGAACCACGGATTGGCGCTGGCCTACGGCGTCCGCCATTGGATCCATGCGACCCGTGGTGGGCCAGAGGCGATCGAGAACGCGAGGAAGGGCTTGTTTCATGCGCCAGCGCGGGGACCGGTCGAAGTCGCCTGGCAGCATGCAAATCTCGCGTCGTTCCTGGCGTCGTCCGACTCCGAAACCGCGTCTGAGCATGCTGAAATCGCAGCGCAGTTCGTGAGAACGTCGACCAACCCTCAACGGCTGACGATCGTGCCATCGGTCGCCACGTACGAGGCGCGCTACGGCGATGCCCGCACGGCCTATGAGCTGTGCGATGCCAGCGTGCGGCTCTCCGAAGAAGCCGATCAGCGCTGGACGAGCAACACGATCCGAGCCCAACGGGCCGCAATCGCCCTTCGCTACGGCGTGGGCAACCCTGCTGCCGATCTCGCCGAGGCGCTCTCGACCGCTCGGGATCAGCGAGCCTGGTACGCAGTGTGGCTCGCTCTCGGGGAGTCGTTGAGCTGGCTCGGCGAGCACTGTGAGACCGGGCTGGCGTCGATGGTCTCGACCTATCTCCGCGCACATGGCATCTGGTTTCGAGGTCACCGCGATGCGCCTATCGATGATGGCGACGCAGCGACGACGATGACTCGGGACGCCTTGATCGATGAGGTTCTGGTTGGTCTCGAGACCACTCAACCAACAACGAATTGACGCTGGTCGCACACATCGCGTCGAGCGAAGTCGATCGACCGGTCAGTCCCAGAGCGAGGCGAGGAGCGTGTCGACTTCGTCGGCGACGCCGACGCGACCTTCGAGTTCGATGACTTGATCGACGTCCGGGGCGACCGAGCTCGCACCCTCGTCGAAGAGGTTGCGGACCGGCTCGATGAACCGACTCACCTGGGCGTAGACGTGGCGGTCATCGCTGGCGAAGCGGTTGACGTGGAACCGC
>CALLIQ010000397.1 GCA_938008925.1 uncultured Acidimicrobiales bacterium | reverse complement strand
CACCGTCCTCACCGTCTACGACGAGCACGGCGGCTACGGCCACCCCGATCACATCCAGGTCCATCGAGTCGGACTCAAGGCGGCCGAGTTGGCCGGCATCGAGCATGTCTACGAGTCGACGATCAACCGCGATGCGGTTCGAGCGATGATCGAGTCAGCACCGGAGGGCATGGACGACGGCCCCTCAATCGCCGAGATCGACCAGTTCGGGACCCCGGAAGCCGACATCAGCTTCCTCGTCGACGTGAGCGCCTTCGCCGACAAGAAGAAGGCGGCGATGATCGCCCATCGCAGCCAGATCGGGCCGGACAGCTTCTTCCTGCAGATGCCAGACGACGCCTTCGTCGGCGCGTTCGGTCAGGAATCGTTCAACCTGCCCGGTGTCAAAGACACCGGCGGCCCAGAGGCCGTCGCCACGCTGCCCGGCTTGTAGCCAAGAGTCCGGCCTGTCGCCGGGCGCACCCTTATGGGTGGTCAGCTCGGCCCGACCCGATAGAGCACGTGTCGGCGGAGCGGGTCGCCCTCGGCGAGCGCCGGGTGGTCGAAGTCGTTGGCTCGATCGCGGGTCATGCCGATGCGCTGCATGACCCGTTGGCTCGGCCGGTTCGACACGGCGGTGAACGACACGATCTCGTCGAGCTTGCACTGCTCGAATCCGAACCACAGCGCCGCACCAGCGGCCTCGGTGGCGAACCCGTGCCCCCAGGCCTCAGCCGCGAGGCGCCACCCGACCTCGACCGCAGGCAGGAACGGCACGTCGAAGTCGGCGAGCATCAAACCGGTGAAGCCGATGAACGCTCCGGTGTCGCGTCGTTCGAGGGCGAACAGTCCGTAGCCCTTGGCGTCGAACCCCGCCTCGATTCGATCGATCATGGCGTCGGACTCGGCCTCACTGAGGGTGGACGGAAAGTGCTCCATCACGACCGGGTCGGCGTTGAGCGCCGCGAACGGGGCCCGATCGGTTGCCTTCCAGCGGCGCATGATCAGCCGGTCGGTCGCGATCTCGAGGGTCTTCATCGTCGGACTCGCTACTCGAACCCGAGTTCGGCGAAACCGAACAAGTCGCCCGCTCCGCGAAACACGAGGGACCGCCCGTCGCTTCGGATGAGCAGCGCCGTGCCGGAGAATGCCCCTTCAGGGCCGTCGAGGTGGATCTCATAGGGGGCCGGCTCGATCGAGATCGCCTCGGTGGTGCGATGCACCAGCTCCCAATCGAGGTCCGGACTCTCGTCGCGTCTGGCGACGATCAGGTCGCCGCCCTGGGACGGAATCGGCCGACCCGAGACCGTGAGGTTCGAGATGTAGAAGCGGCGGTGCTGCACCTCGAAAGCCTACGGGTGTCGCAACGGTGGCCCGTCAGATCGGTCCGGTGAGGAAGAAGGAGCGGATCGCAAGCCCCATCAGGAACAGGCTGCCGAGCCCGTAGAGCAGGAACCGCCATTCTTCGAGCTGTTGGCGATAACCGGCGATGATCGCCACGGAGGCGAGGGCGATGAAGCCGTAGAACATGTGGATCGACGGCGCCTCGTTCCACGATTGATCGGCCGCCTGGGTGTGTGCGATCACGCCGATGGTCACCTGGATCGCGATCGTTGCGTGGGCCGCATAGCAAGCCACCCACAACGATCGGGTGCGCGCCCTCTCGTTTCGATTGGCGACGAGCGCCCAGATGCCGGCGCCGAGGTTCGCGGCGATCACGACCCAGGCAAACCAACGGTGCAGATCGAGGACGGACACGGCGCCGAGGCTAGCGAGCCGGTTTGCGCTGCCGGAGATCGCTCTCGATGGTTCAGCTGCTCGGGCGGCGATCGATGCCCCACGCGACCGTGCCAGCGAAAACGTTCGTGGCGCAGCCGACAGCAGCGAGGATGGCACCCGGACCGACGGGCGCATGGTCCTCGTTTCCGATGGACACGAACAGGGCAGCGCCGAGGAGCGCGAGCGCGACCAACGACGTCACGATGATCATCTCGGCGGTGTCCTTCGGTTCGTTCGAGATGAACACGCCGAACGCCACGATCAACGCAACGACGGCGGCGCCAGCCCCGAACGCGAACAGGTTGGTGACGTCGTTCGGACCTCGTTCGGCTTCGTGTCGCCACGGGAGAAACATCGCAACGATGACCAAAGCGATCCCGAGGCCGAGCACCCGCTGCATCCCGGACCACTCCTTGTCGGTGCGGATCCGATCTTCGAGCGACGTGATCAGCCGACGCTGCGACTCGAGCTTCTTCTGCAATTCGTCACCCTCGCCCATGCACACCGACACTACACAGGCACGACGATGCGGGTCGTTGCCCGGACCACCGCTGCTCTGGCCCATGCACCCACCGAGCGGTGGGCGCACGAGCCAGAGGGGAGGTCAGCGGAGCCAGGGGCGCAATTGCACCTCGGCGGGCAGGCGACCGCCGGGTAGTTCGATTTCCCATGAAGCGTCGTTCACCCAATCCGGGGTGACCTTCTCGTCGCCTCGGATGGCGATGGCCATGCCGATCGCAGCGTCGACGGTGTGACCCCACATGCCGCCGGTGACGTAGCCGACGGGTTCGCCGTTGCGGAACAGGGTCTCGTTGTGATGGATGAGTTGCGCGTCCGGTCCCGGTTCCTGGACGAGCTTCACCTGTACGAGCCGCTGGGTGGCGCCCGCGGCTTTCTGCTCGGTGACGGCGGCGCGGCCCCTGAAGTCGGCGTCCTTGTCCCAAGCGACCGCGAATCCGAGTCCGGCTTCGACCGGCGTGTCGTCAGGGGTGATGTCGTGGCCCCAGTGGCGGTAGCCCTTCTCGAACCGCA
>CALLIQ010000396.1 GCA_938008925.1 uncultured Acidimicrobiales bacterium | reverse complement strand
AGCACGGGCACGAACAGCGAGGAGATGGCGAGCCCGATGCCGAGCACGATGAAGCGTTCAGCCCGCTCCATGAGGCCGCCCTTGGCGTCGTAGCCGAGCGATTCCGCCTTGGCTCGCATGTAGGAGATGACCGAAGCCGTGATGAACAGGGCGAACGGCAACATGGCCATACGGGGCGTGTCAGTGCCGGCGAAATACCAGCCCGCACCGGCGAAGATCAATCCGTCGCTGACGCGATCGGACACCGAATCGAGAAACGCGCCTCGTGGCCCGGCCGTACCGCCGGCCTTGGCGACCGCTCCGTCGAGCGCGTCCGGAAGACCGGTGGCGGCGAGGAGCAGGAAGGCGGTGAAGAAGCGACCGTTGCCGATGGCGACGGCGCAGGCACCGGCCATGGCGATGCCGAGCACCGTGATGGCGTCCGGGGAGACACCGATCTTCTGGAGGCCCGAACCAATCGGGGCGACCGCAGCATCGAAGGGCTTGCGCAGATTGCCGTCGAACATGGAAGCGAATGCTAGCAGTTGCAAGCACGCCATTCGCTCCGCGCCGTTCGCTTCGCTCACTTACCGAGTTGTTCGCTGACGCTCACGCCGTTCGCTTCGCTCACTAACCGAGTTCTTCGCTGACGCTCACAACTCGCGGTCTGGGCTCGGGGCGGCGTTGCTCACAACTCGCGGTCAAGGCTCGGGGAAGGCGCTCGCAACTCGCAGCTGGGTGACGGGAGGTAGGTTCTTGGGATGTCTGATCGGTTTGAGCAGTTGGCTCCTCGGGATGTGGCGATCACGTTGGCGTCGCTCGGGCGGCGCTTCGAGGGCGTGGTGGCGAGCGCGAGCGGCGAGTCGCGGCTCGTCGCGTTGCACGACGCACCCGGTCCCGACGGCGCGTCGTTCGACGCCATCATCACCGAGGCGGCCCAAGCGGTCTCGTTCCTGGCAAACGAAGTCGAGCGATCGGTGCAGTCCCAGGAACCGGTCGTTCCTGCCGCTGCCATCGACCCGTCGGAGCGGTCGTTCCTCGACTCGCCGGCCTCTCCCCCGCCCTCGGAGTCCGTCGACGCCATCCGAACCGCAGCGTCCGCTGCGGGAGCCCACGTCGACGACGCTTCATCGGACACGTTGGGTCGCTCCGTCGCCGTCGCCGGTGGTGGCACCACGACACCGATCGCCCTTGCCAGGGAGATGGCGAGAACGGGAGTCGGCTTCCTCCAGCGAGCGGAGAAGCAAGCCGACTGGCTCCGGACCCAGGTCTAGGCCAGGCGCTCGCCGTCGACCACGTCGGACCAGTCTTCTGGATTGTCTTCGACGAAGGACTCGACGATGTGGCCCTTCACGCCGTCGACCAGCACGAGACCGCGCTTCGACGGTGGGTCGTCGGCCGAGTAGAGCAAGATCCGCCACGTCGGACGGCTGAGCAGACCCCGCCAGCCCATCTGGGCCGACGCATGGCCGACCGGGAATCCGACCTCGTCGATCGACGCGACGAGTGCGTCTCGCTCGTCGACGTCCAGGTTCCAGCCGGCGATGAACGAGTACACGCCGAGCGCAGCGAGCAGCAGTGCGCCGCCCAACAGGCCGCCGTTGACGAACACGCTGTCGTTCCAGACGGTCCACACGACCACGAGCGCAATGGCCGAGGCGATGTAGAGCAAGCCCGGGATGCGGCGCCTGTTGTTGTTCGGGAACAGGTACTCCTCGGGATCGACCAGCGCCGGCTGGAGATCGTCGGGAAGCTGATCACCGGCCGCGGCGGGCTCGTCAGCAGCAGGTTGTTCCGATGCAGCAGGCTGTTCCGACACGTTGGCCAGAGTATTCAGGTCGGCCAGTGATCCCTCAACCGGCGCCATGTGTCGACGAGAGTCACAGGCAAGACCCGAGCATCGCCGACGGTGGTCATGAAATTCGTGTCGGCGTTCCAACGCGGCACCACGTGAACGTGGAGATGATCGGGAACCGAGCCTCCCCCGGCCTCACCTTCGTTGACACCGACGTTGATGCCCTGCGGGTTGAACGCCGCTTTGACGGCGACGGTGGCGGCTCGGACCGAGCGCCACAGCTCGTCATACACGTCGTCGGCGAGGTCGATCATCGACGGCGTGGCCCGCAGCGGCAGCACCATCAGGTGGCCGCTCGTGTAGGGAAAAACGTTGAGGATCGCGAACGTGTTCGACCCTCGCCACACCACGTAGGTCTCGTCGTCCGGCAGTCCGCTCTGCTCGATGGTCTCGAACAGACTCAGGCCCTCGACGGGTGGCAGGTCGGCGTGAGGCAGACCGTCGGACCCGAACCGGGGCCAGTGCTCGAGCTTCCAGCCCGCTCGCAGATGCTCCATTGCGCCGCGACCGGTCAGGCCGGCAGCGAGGCGCGATCGGCGTTCTCGCTCGACACCCGGTCGACGAAGTCGGACAGTGCGACATCGCGGTCGGGCTTGTCGGTTCCGCGCACGTTGACGCCGACGGTGCCATTGGCGACGTCGTCGTCACCGACGACGAGGATGTAGGGCACCTTCTGCACCTTCTGGTTGCGGATGCGTTTGCCGAGCGGATCGGCGGCCTCGACGACCTCGACCCGAAGGCCGGCCTCACGCAGCGCAGTGCCGACCTCGTCGGCGTAGCCCTGATGGGCCTCGGCGACGGGCAAGACCGACACCTGCGTCGGGGCGAGCCAGACCGGGAAGTTGCCGGCGAGGTGCTCGAGCAGCACACCGAAGAACCGTTCGACGGATCCGAGGAGGGCTCGATGCAACATGATCGGACGCTTGCGTCCGCCGTCGTCGTCGACGTATTCGAGCTCGAAGCGGTCGGGCAGCTGGAAGTCGGCCTGGATCGTCGACAACTGCCACGACCGCCCGATGGCGTCTCGGACGTCGACATCGATCTTCGGACCGTAGAAGGCGGCGTCGCCCTCCTTGACCGCGTACTTGAGCCCGTGCCGCTCCAGTGCCGACTTGAGCGCCTCGGTGGCGAGTTCCCAGATCTCGTCGGTGCCGATCGACTTCTCGTGATCGCGCGTCGACAGGTTGAACACGAACTCGTCGAAGCCGAATGCCTTGAGCACCGACAGCACGAAGTCGAGCAGCGACGCGACCTCGTCGGCGAGCTGCTCTTGGGTGCAGTAGATGTGGCTGTCGTCTTGCGTGAAGCCACGGATCCGCATCAACCCGTGGAGGGTTCCCGCCCGCTCGTAGCGGTAGACGGTGCCGAGCTCGAAGAGCCGCAAGGGCAACTCTCGGTAGGAGCGCTGGCCTCGATCGAAGATGAGGCAGTGCATCGGGCAGTTCATCGGCTTCGGGTAGTACGTGCCGTTGTCCATCTCCATCGGCGGGTACATCCCGTCGGCGTAGAAGTCGAGGTGGCCGGACTGCTCGAACAGCTTCCCGTTCGCCAGGTTCGGCGTGTAGACGAACTCGTAACCGCCCTTTTCGTGGCGTTCTCGGGAGTAGTCCTCGATCAGCTTGCGAACGATCGCGCCCTTGGGGTGCCACACGGCCAGACCGCCGCCGAGGGTCGATGGGAACGACAGCAGATCGAGGTCGTTCGCCAGCTTCCGGTGATCGCGCTTGGCCGCCTCTTCGAGGCGATGGAGGTGTGCCGCGAGCTGCTTCTTGTAGGCCCACGCGGTGCCGTAGATGCGCTGGAGCATCTTGTTCTTCTCGTCGCCTCGCCAATAGGCGCCGGCCACGCGCATGAGCTTGAAGTGGCCGAGGTGACCCGTGTGGGGCACGTGGGGCCCGACGCACATGTCGACGAAGTCGTCGGTGTTTCGGTAGAAGCTGATGACGTCGCCACCGGCCTCCGAGGCCATCTCCGAATCGCGCTCACCGGAGGTCACCGCTTCGATGATCAGGCGCTTGTACTCGTGGTCGGCCATGAGCTCGAGCGCCTGATCGGCGGGGAGCTCGGAGCGCACGAACGGCTGACGGGCCTTGATGATCTCACGCATCTTGGCGTCGATGGAGGCCAGGTCGTCGTCGTTGAAGGTGGCGCCGTCGGGCAGGTCGAAGTCGTAGTAGAAGCCGTCTTCGATGGGCGGGCCGAAGCCCAACGTCGTCCCGGGGCGGAGCTCGAGGACTGCCTGGGCCAACACGTGGGCCAGGCTGTGACGAATACGGAAGAGCCCAGGCGCTTCGGCCTCGAGGAGCTCGTTCATCATCTGCCTCCGGGGTGGATCAGCGGCACGTCGTGTGCGCTGACACCAGGGGGGTATCTGTTCCCCGTGGGCAGGTCGACCC
>CALLIQ010000395.1 GCA_938008925.1 uncultured Acidimicrobiales bacterium | reverse complement strand
GCTCGATCGTCTCGCGCGTCTTCTCTTCGTTGCCGAAGTAGCCCTGCATCACGATCGGCCCCCGCACCATGAGCTCGCCGACCTCGTTCGTCGCGAGCGTCGCGGTGGCATCGTCGGCGTCGGCGATGCGGCACTCCGAATACGGGATCTGAATCCCGATCGAACCGTGTTTGCGCGGGCCGTACGCCGGGAAGGTGGTGCCGAGTCCGCCGAGTTCGGTCATTCCCCACAGCTCGATCAAGGGGCAGTCGAAGCGCTCCTCGACCTCACGCATCTTGGGCTCGGGCATGGTCTGGCCGCCGACTGCGCACAGTCGCAGCGACGAGAGGTCGAAGTCGTCGAACTTGGGGTCGGCGAGCATGAAGAAGAACATGGTTGGGACGCCGTCGAAGATCGTCGCCTGATGCCGTTCGATCAGACCCATGGTGTCGATGGGATCGAAGCGATCGTTCAGCACGAGCCTGGCGCCGAGGAAGAACGCGCCGTTCATCACGACGTTGCCGTAGACGTGGGCGCACGGGAGTGCCGAGTAGCAGACGTCGTCACCGGTGCGAGCGTGGAGGTTGGCCGTCATCTCGCTGTTGAGGACGATGCCGCGATGGGTGAGCATGGCGCCCTTCGGGTGCCCGGTCGTGCCGCTCGTGTAACCGATGGTGGAGATCGACTGTGGGTCGATGTCGATGTCGGTGAACTCCGGGCTGGCTTGTGAGAGCGCTTGGTCGAACGACGTTGCTCCCGCCGCGACGTCGTCGCCGAACAACACGATGTGCTCGAGCGGCGTCTCCGCCTTGCGATCGATGATCGGCGAGCCCTTGTCGGCCGACGCCAACAAGACCTTGGCCCCGCAGTCCTGGGTCACGTAGACGACCTCGTCGGGGGTCAACATCACGTTGATCGGATTGATCACGGCGCCGACGCGGAGCACCGCGTAGTAACTGACGACCCACTCCCAGCGATTCGGCGAGTAGAGGGTGACGCGGTCACCCGGTTCGACCCCGAGATCGCCGAGTGCGTTTGCGAGCCGAGCCGTCAACTCGTCGAGCTGGCGGTAGGTGAACTCCTCGTCGTGGAACACGAGCGCCACGCGGTCGCCGTAGGCGGCAGCGCCGCCGGCCGTCACCTGGCCGAGATGGTCGTACATGGTTTTCCCCTCGTCTGGGCGGCGAGACGTCGCGCCGGCACAACCTCCCGATCATTGCCCCGTCGCCCGCTCAGGGAAAGTCGGCCGCCGAGCCGCATCAATTGCCAGTGTGATGCGCACGAGAATAGGGTCGCTTCCGATGGAGATTCTGCAAACGTCCGACGCCGAGGCAGCCGCGTTGATGTCATGGCTCGGCGCGGCCTCGTGATCAGCCGACTCGACCCTCGTCTAGGCAATCCCGAGTGGACGGAGAACTGGACCGTCGGCCCGGGTCTGCGCTTCGAGCTCATCGACAGCGATGGTCGCGTGTGGCTGTGTCACGATCCGGTCACGAAGGAACAGGCCCTCGGTCTGTCGCTCCCCAACGGGGCCGCACCCGCCCTCCTCGGCCGGGCCATCGCCGATGTCGCGTCGTTCAGCCGATCACCTGGCGCAGCCAACGACGGTCCACTCGACACCATGGAGGTCGACGGCCTGCGCTTCTCGTTCGTGGCTCGACCGGGTGACCAACGCCGTGTCGAGGAGGCGACGATCCTCTCGGTCGACAAACACCACACGCTGCTCTACGCCGCTGGTCGCACCATCGAGGTGCTCGACTTCGGCGACGGCACCTTCGCCGCTCCAGCCTGGTCGGCGCCCAGCCGCGAGCGCGGCACGTCAACTCCGTCTGGCTGGGAACGGCGAGACGTTCACCTCCGCAACGACCTCATCGTGGTCATCCCGTGCCCTGCCGATGTCGTGATCTTCGACGATGGCTTCGGCTTCCACGGACCCCTCCCCAGCTCGCAACTCGAACGCGCCCTCCGATGACCGACCGCGACGGCGGCCTGGTTGCCCGCAGTTAGTCTCCGTCCATGATCGGCACCATCGACGAGACCCACGCTGGCTCGTCGTGAGAACTGTGGCGGCACGAGTTCTACTGGCGCTCTGCACGATCGTCGCTGCGTGTTCGTCGAGGCCGTCGATCGAAGCGACCTGGGACTTCACGGAGAGCCAGCGATCGAGCATTGCCGACGATGACTTCTCCGACGTGCCCGACGTCTACGAGGACTCGACCGTCACGATCATCATGGATGCCGACTTCGCCGTCACGCTGTCCGCTGAAGAGATCCGCCCGATCGTCACCGATCCAGCGACGAACACCGACACACTCCGCGCCGTCAGATTCGCCGAGTTCGACCTGTCCGCCGATGACGTTCTCGAGGTCGTCGATGCATGGGCAGCCGCGGCTGATTTCGCCTACGAACTCGAACCGATCAACGAGTTCTTCGGCGGCGAACCGAGCACCGACCGTCGGGCGCTGCTCGTCACCTCCACCAACAACACCGGTGCGGTCATGTTGGCCGACATCGCAAGTGGGGCTGCCCAGCAGACCGGACCCGCCGGCGTCGACCGGCGCTATGAGGCCTACATCACCATCATCGACCGTCGCTCGTTCGACGAACGCTGGATGGTCGAGTTCTCGTTCTGGTGGCCGGACAACGAGCCCTCGTCCTGAGATCAATGAGGTCGCGGTGGCGCTGCGGTCCGTCGTGACCTCCGTGACCACTCGTGGAGTGCCGGGTCAGTCGACGCGGGTCACGAGCTCGTCGAGCGACTTGCGAACCTTGGGCATCGCGACGAGCCAATCACTCTCTGGATTGCGGTGGCCGAGCGCCAGGAGCGCCACGGACCGGAGACCGCGTTCGCTCAGCCCGAGGATCTCGTCGACCTGGGCTGGTTCGAAGCCCTCCATCGGAGTGGTGTCGACTTCGAGTTCGGCGGCGGCGAGCATCGCGAAGCCCAGCGCGATGAAGGCCTGGCGTGCAGCGTGGTTGTAGTTGACCTCCGGATCGCGCGGGAGGTAGCCAGCCTTCAAGTTGTTGTAGTAGTCGTCGATCAGCGGAATGTCGCCACGGGCGTCCTTGTTCAGTTGCACCACCTCGTCGATGCGTTCGTCGGTGTAGTTGTCCCACGCCGCGAACACGAAGAGGTGTGAGCCGTCGGTGACCGGACCCTGGTCGTGGGCTGCGGCCCGGATGCGGGTCCGAACCTCGGGGTTGGTGACCACGAAGAGTTCGAACGGTTGTGTGCCGCTGGAGGTCGGCGCCATTCGCACGGCCTCGATGATCGCCTCGATGTGGTCGTCGGCGGCCGGCTTGCTCGGGTCCATTGCCTTCGTGGCGTAGCGCCAGTTCATGCGTTCGGTCAGCGATGTCGTTGTCATTGGTGCTCTCTGTTTCTGTTTCTGAAGGGGCTTGTGACGGGAGGTTGCGGCGAGGTTGAGATGCGCGGTGGTTCAGTCGGTTTCACGAACTGATTGCAGCAGTGCGTCGGCTGCCCTGCGGCCGAACTCGTTGGCGGCCTTCGGGCCGTCGCCGGTGACGAGCTTGCGGTCGATGTGGCAGGTGCCGTTCGACTTCTTGTTGATGATGTCGACGCCGAGATCGGTGAGCCGTTCACCGAAGCGCCACGGCATGTGGCCGGGCATGTAGCCGATACGTGGCGTTTGCTTGTCGACCGCGTCCGGGAAGACGGCCATCTTGTAGCCGTCGTAGAGGAACCGGTCGTCGGACCGATCGGATCGAACCTCGGGGAGGTTCGCGGCGAGGAGCGCAGCCGGTCCGTGGCAGAGCGAGAGCGTGTGGAGGTCACGATCGTGGGCCCAGTGGAGGATCTTGCCGACATCGACGTTGTCGGGAAGGCCCAACATGGCGCCGTGTCCGCCGGGGAGGTAGACGGCCGCGTAGCTCGAGGTGTCGGTCATCGATGTCTCGACGAAGTCCGACAGCGAGCGTGGGTGCTCGAACGCGTCCTTGAAGTCGGCGTAGATGCCCATCACCGCTTTGTCATCGTGCGGCATGGCCCACATCTCGATCTGGACCGGTGCCCCAGTCGGCGTGGCGACCTCGATGTCGAAGCCCGCGCTGCGGAGGTGCAACATCGGCACGAGCATCTCGAC
>CALLIQ010000394.1 GCA_938008925.1 uncultured Acidimicrobiales bacterium | reverse complement strand
GAATCGACGAGCGGCACCGAAGCCGATGCTGGACGTGGCCTGGTGGTACTTCTTGGCCGCATCGACCGTCAGGTCTTCGTACATGCCGAGGTGCGTGCCGTGCTCGGCCCGCATCAGCTCGGTCATCTGGAACCACTTGGGTACGTCCGGGCGGGTGAAGGTCATCCACGGCCCGGCATAGCGGGTCTCGCCCTTCACCAGATAGGCGTTGGTGTCCGGTGCGTTCTCCAGCTCACCGGCATCGTTCCAGCGGATGAGGTCCATGCTGAGCGCGCACGTCACGAGTCGGTCGACGTCGATTCGCCGGAGCCCGGTGGCGGTGACGAGGGCGTCCTCGGTGTTGGCGCCGTCGCAAATGTGGGTGAACAGCTCGGCGTCGATCGCGGCGAACAGTACGGCCGACTGGGTGTAGGCCCGGGCGATGCCCTGCAGTCGGGTGGTGTCGGGGCGGGGTGCTCGTGGTTGGTCGCTCACTGGAGACGCTCCTGCATCGTGGTTCGGCGGGGTTCGTGGTTCTCGTTCACGGGGCTCACTCGTCGACCTTGAAGTAGTCGGGCTTGCCCATCGCCCAGTACTCGCCCCAGATCTGCTCGCCGCCGGCCACGTGTACGACATCGCCGGTGACGTAGCCGGATGCGACGGGTGATCCGAGGTAGGCGACGGTCTGGGCGACGTCGTGGACGCTGCCGAGCCGGCGCTGCGGGTTGTGGTCGAACGACGGCCGAGCCTCCGGCGGGTAGTTCACGAGACCGGGGCTCTGCACCACGCCGACGGCGACGGTGTTGATCCGAATCTGGTGGGGCGCCCACTCGACGCTCAGGCTGCCGGCCAACGCCGCTGCGCCCGCTCGCGCTGCTGCAGTGTGGGCGATGCCGACACTGGCCCGCCCGGTGATCGTTCCGATGTTGACGATCGACCCCGGCTCGTCGTGTTCGATCCAGCCCTTGGCGGCGGCCTGCATCATGTACCACTGGCCGTTCAGGTTCGTGTCGACGACCGCGTTCCAGCCCTTCGGCGAGATGTCGACCGACGGGGCAGCGAACTGTCCGCCGGCGTTGTTGACGAGGAGGTCGAGCCGGCCGGCCTCGCTCCACGCCTCGGCGATGAGGTTGGTGACCTGTTCCGGATCTCGGATGGTCATGGCGACCGGGTGTGCGTCGATGCCGTGCGAACCGAGCGAATCGACCAGCTCGGCGAGCTTGGTCTCGTCTCGACCGCACACCACGAGCCGGGCACCGAGTCGTCCGAGCAACAGGCAGATGGCGCGGCCGATGCCGCCCGCTCCGCCGGTGACGAGGGCGACCTGGCCGGCATAGAGGTCGGGTCGGAATGCGTGCTCGGCCACGGCGAGCTCGTCGTCGGTGGGGCTGACGAACGGATCGGGTGCCATCGGCCGACGCTATGTCGCGGCGAAGGGGGAGGCCAGCCGGTGCGGGCTACTCGGTGTCGACGACGAGCTGGTGAATCGGTGTGGCTACCAGAGCGTGAGCCCGCTGGCCATGGCCAGCGGCGTGATCACGAGCACCAGAGCGGTCATTGGAATGCCGAGTCTGAGATAGTCGGTGAACCGGTAGCGGCCCGGGCCGTAGACCATCGTGTTGGTCTGGTAGCCGATCGGCGTGAGGAACGACGCGGAGGCTGCGAGCGTGACGCCGAGCGCGAAGAGACGGGGATCGGCTTCGACGTCGATCGCAGCTCGGATCGCGATCGGGACCATGAGCGACACGGCACCGGCGTTGGTGATGAGCTCGGTCAAGATGATGGTCGATACGACGAGGCCGACGGCCACGCCGAGCGACCCGCCTCGACCGAACGTGTCGAGCAGCCCGTCGGCGACTCGAGCGGCGAGGCCCGACGTCTCCGCAGCTCTGCCGATGCCGATGGCGGCAGCGATGAGCACCACGACGTTGAGGTCGACCGAGTCGCGGGCCTGTCGTGGCGTCAGCGCGCCCATGACGACCGTGGCGGCCGCGCCGATCACGGCGGCCTTCAACACGCCGACCACACCGAACACGGCGAGTCCGGCGACGAGGACGAGGATCGCGACGGACCGCTTCGCATGCATCGCAGCGCTGGGTGGTGGCTCACTGCGGCGCTGGATCAGCAGGAAGTCGGCTCGGTTGCGGTAGCGCTGACGGAAGCCGGTGTCGGCGACGAGCAGCAGCGAATCGCCGACCTGGAGGCGGGTCTCGCCCAGCCGGCCGACGATGCCTTCACCGCTTCGGTGAATGGCGACGACGGCTGCTTGGTAGCGGCTGCGGAAGCCGGTCTGCTTCGGCGTCCGACCGATGAGAGGCGAGCCTGCGCCGATCACGGCCTCGAACCAGGCGTGCTCGCCATCGTCGAGCTTCAGGACCTGGTCGCCCTCGGAGAGCGCGAGTCCGGGGAGGTTCTCGAGATCGACGACGTGGCCGACGTCGCCGGCGAAGGTGAGCACGTCGCCGGGTCGGAGCACGTGGTGGGGATCGACCGGTGCGGTCACCTCACCCTGGCGTTCGACAGCGACGAGGTAGACGGCGCCGAGCTCGCGCAGTCCCGCCTCGCTCACCGTGTGACGGGCGACGGGGCCGTCGGGGAGCACCACCATCGACACGACGAATGGTCGCTCGGACACGGAGTTGTCGACGCGGATTCGATCGGGGAGGAGTCGAGGCCCGGCGAGGGCGACGATCGCCAGGCCGATCACGGCCACGGGCAAGCCGATGCGGGCGGGCTCGAACAGCGAGAACTCGTCGTAGCCGGCGGACGCGACCAGGTCGCTCGCCAGCAGGTTCGTCGACGTGCCGACGAGCGTC
>CALLIQ010000393.1 GCA_938008925.1 uncultured Acidimicrobiales bacterium | reverse complement strand
CTATCGACGAGCGCCAGTTCGCCAACGACATCGCCCGGACCGAGCTGGGCGAGGGTCTGTCCGCTTGCTTCGACGACGGCCTTGCCGCTGATCAGGATCGCCATCTCCGTCGGAACGGTGCCTTCTCGGATGAGGACTCGTCCCGCGTCGAGTCGCACCCGGTCGGTGACCTGGCCAATCAGCCCCAAGTGTTTCTTGCTGCAATCGGCAAACAGCGGTGTTTCGCTCAGCGCCTCGAGCTTCGCGTCCTTCATGTGTGTCGCCCTCCAGTCGGGTCGGTTTGTGACCGGGACGACGATGACATGAGGACATGTCACGAACCTTTCAGCACCGCTGCTGGCCCGCTGAACAGTGGGCAGAACGGGCTCTTGCGTGACGTGCGCTTTGGGTAGCCGAGAACCAAGCCCGATGGCCGGGCGAGCTGCCTCGAAGGGTCAGTCGGCGGCGGCGATTGCCACTTCGATGCGATCCTGACGCCACTCCTTGGCGGCGGTCAGGGCCGTCTCGGCCGCACCCATGATCTCGTTCGGGCTGAAGGCGTGCGCCGGATAGCAGGCGACGCCGGCCCAGAGCGTGAGTCCGGGGCGGGTGCCGATCAGCTGACGACGGATGCGCTCCACCGTCCAGATCGCACCGTTCTCGGGGGTGTCTTCGAGAAGAAGGGCGAAGAAGCCGTTGCGGAGGCGACATGCGGTGTCGGCCTCGCGAAGGGTGACCTTCACGCTGTCGGCGACGATTTCGGCGTCGGCCTCGAGGGGTTCGCCGTCCGGAAGACCCGAGACGACTTCGAGGAGGACGACGGCCACGGGACGCAGGTGGCGTCGTGCGGCGGCGATACGGGATTCGAGAGCGACATTGAAGAAGCTCTCACTGAACAGCCCGGTGGATGGGTCGGTGAGCATCTCGACGGTCTGGGCGCTGAGCGCATCGTCGTCTTCGACGCCGGCGACGGCTTCGAGTTCCGCTCGGAGGACTTCTTCGGTCTCTTCTGCTTCGGCCCGCACGACGCGGAGCTCGTCTTCGACGAGACGCTGCACGGCGGCCTGCTCGGTGAGCTGCTGACCAAGGCGGAGACCGGACACGCCAGCGGCGAGTGCCAGGAGGCCGGCGACCGCTCCGAAGACCGGCTCCTCGACGAAGAACGCGACGAGTCCAGCGGCCAAGCCGAGCATGCCGGTCACGAGTCCGGGGAGAGCGAGTCGAGAATTCATCATGGACTCCATCGGCCTGTCAGAGCCGAACTGAAGAGGATTGGTCCCTTCTATCTAGCAGGCCGCTGGGTGGCCTTGCTTCACCCCACCGAGCGGATCAGGCGCGATAGGCGAGCGCCAGATCGGCGATCTCGCCGATAATGGCCCCGATCTCGAAGTCCTTCGGCGTGTAGACGGCGGCCGCGCCGCCGTCCATGAGGGTCTGGCGGTCGTCCTCGGGGATGATGCCGCCGACCACGACGGGCGCATCACAACCGGCGGCGCGAAGCGCAGCGACGGTGTCGGGAACGAGTTCGAGGTGGCTGCCGGACAGGATCGAAATGCCGACGGCATCGACGTCTTCGTCTCGCGCCACCGCCGCGATCTGATCGGGTGTGAGTCGGATGCCTTCGTAGATCACTTCCATGCCCGCGTCGCGGGCGGCGACGGCGATCTGCTCCGCACCGTTGGAGTGGCCGTCGAGTCCGGGCTTTGCCACGAGCAATCGTGGTGGCCCGTCGCCGGTGGCCTGCAGCCGTGTGGCGATTGCACGAAGCGCGTCGGATCCACCGCCGGCTCCGCTTGCGGCCGCAACGCCCGTTGGTGCTCGGTATTCGCCGAACACCTCTCGCAGCAGTCCTGCCCATTCGCCGGTGGTGCCGCCGGCCTCGGCCAGCGCGATCGTCGGCCCCATGATGTTCTCGTCACCTTCGGCCGCGGCCCGCAGTGCATCGAGCGCAGCGTCGACGGCGTCTTGATCGCGCGCGGCTCGCCACGCCTCGACGTCGGCGACGGTCTCGTCGTGGACGGCCGGGTCGACCTTGAGGATGCTCTCCGCTCCGCCGAGCGGTGACTCTGCGGTCTCGGCGAAGTCGTTCACACCCACCACGGTGATCTCGCCACGCTCGATCGCCCGCAACCGTTCGGTGTGCGAGCGGACGAGACGGCCCTTCAGCTCGTCGATGGCGGCGAACGCACCACCGAGTTCGAGCACCTCGTCGAGCTCCGCTTGGGCGCCGTCGATCAGCTCCTGAGTGCGGGCCTCGATCACGTGCGACCCCTCGAAGATGTCGCCGTACTCGAGTAGATCGCTCTCGAACGCCAACACCTGCTGAATGCGGAGCGACCACTGCTGGTCCCACGGGCGGGGGAGACCGAGCGCCTCGTTCCACGCCGGCAGCTGAATCGATCGGGCGCGAGCGTCCTTGGAGAGCGTGACCGCCAACATCTCGAGCACGATGCGCTGCACGTTGTTCTCGGGCTGGGCCTCGGTGAGCCCGAGCGAGTTGACCTGCACGCCGTAGCGGAAGCGGCGAGCCTTGGGGTCGGCCACGCCGTAGCGCTCGAGGGTGATGCGATCCCACATCTCGGTGAAGGCCCGCATCTTGCAGGTCTCTTCGATGAAGCGGATGCCGGC
>CALLIQ010000392.1 GCA_938008925.1 uncultured Acidimicrobiales bacterium | reverse complement strand
GAGCGCGAGAACCAGGAACCACAGGCGGTCGACGACTCGTACCTCACGATCGCGACAGGCCAGCGCATCGAGCTCGACCTGTTGCGCAACGACATCGATCCCGACGGCGACCAGCTGACGCTGACGTCACTCGGTTCGGTCGACGTTGGAGAATTGGTCCGCGAGCCAGGCGGGCTCTTCTATGCGTCACCGACCGAGCTCCACAACGACGAGACGCTGACCTTTGGCTACACGATCTCCGATGGCCAGGGCGGCGAGGCCACGGCCAACGTGACGATCCTCGTCCAAGCGACGCCCGAGATCCCCGAGGGCGTGACGCTCGCACCGATCGCCAACGACGACATCGTCGACCCGGTTCGGGCCGGGACTGAGCTCCGCATCGCTGTCTTGGACAACGACGTTGACCCCGACGGCGAGCTCGCCGACCTGACGATCGAGCTCGACGGTGGCATCGACGCCGTGCTCGAGGGCCAAACGATCGTCATCACCGCAACTGAGTCGACCAGCTTCAGTTATCAAGTCGTCGACGTCGACGGGAACCGCGCCACCGCGACCGTGTTCATCACGGTGATCGAACCCCAGCCTCCGATCGCCAACGACGATTCGGCCGGGCCGGCTATCGAAGGTGACGTCGTCGTCGTCGACGTGCTGCTCAACGACGTGGACCCCGACGGCGAACTCGCCGATCTGGAAATCGTCAGCGTCGAAGGTCCCGACGCATCGGTCCAGGACGGCGTGATCGTCATCGTCGCTCCGGAGGCGACCGAGCAGTATCCGTACACGATCCGTGACCTCGATGGCCTCGAGGCCTCGGCAACGATCACCGTGCTCGTGACCGAGAATCGGGCGCCGACGATCGAGCCGGCCTCGGCCACGACCGACTTCGAGACGCCGATCGAGATCGATCTTGTGCCCTTCGCGCTCGATCCCGACGGCGACGCGCTGCTGTTTTCGTGTTGCCAAACCGCCCGCGACGGAGCGCCACAGGTTCTCAACGCAGGCGAGAACCAGCTCTTGGTCGAGTTCACGCCCGACGACGGTTTCTCCGGCGACGCCGCCTTCAGCTTCCAGGTCGACGATGGCTTCGGCCATCAAGTCGCAGGCAACGTCACCGTGACGGTCGGCGAGCAGCCGAACCGTCCGCCGGAAGCGAGCGACGCGACCGGAACCATTCAGGCGCCTCGCAACACCAACAGCTCGCAGACGATCGACATCGGTCTCGATCGCTTCAGCAGCGACCCCGACGGTGATGAGCTCACGTGGACGATCAGCCGACCCCCGGGCAACAACATCGAGGCCCTCTTCGCATTCGACGACAGCTTCGTAACCATCCTTGCGCAGAGCGACGCTGTCCCTGGCGAAACGAGCTTCGACTACACCGTGACCGATCCCGCCGGACTCAGTGCGAGCGCCACCGTCACCGTGACGATCGAACCACCGCAGAACACGACTCCGACGGCAAGCGATGACACCGTGACAGTCCCCGCCGGCACGTCAGTCGGGCTCGACCTCGACACGTTGACTAACGATCCAGACACCAACGAGACGCTCAGCTACGAGATCGACGCGGGCACGCCGACCGGCACGACCTCGACCCTGACCTCGCGATCCGTCGTCACCGTCGCCGCCTCGATCAACCAGGTCGGCACCAGCGACCAGCTCGGCTACACCGTCATCGACCGCTTCGGCGAGCGAGCCAGCGGGACCGTGACGCTCACGGTCGGCGACCCTGAGCAACCACCGCCGTCAACGACGAACGACACGGCATCGGTGTTGCAAGGCGACTCGGTCGACATCGACGTTCTCAGCAACGACACCGACCCGATTGGACTCGGCCTCACGATCACCGATGCTGGCGGAAGCATCGGCTCGACCGAGATCGTCGGCAACCTCGTGCGGTTCACGCCCGGCACGAACTTCTCGGGCTCCACGAACGTGACCTACGAGGTCGTCGACGTCACCGGGGCGGACAACCGCACCGCCACCGGCATCATCACCATCGATGTAGCCGGCCCACCGGATACACCCGCGGCGCCGAGCTGCACGGCAACCTCCGGCCAGGCGACGATCACCTGGACTGCACCGAACGCGAACGGCACCCCCGTCGAGACCTATGCGGCCGAAGGTCGCAACATCACAACCGGGTTGTCGTCGGTGACGTTCGACATCACCGGCACGAGCGAAGACTTCACCAGCCTCACGAACGGCGACCCGCACGACTTCCGGGTGCAAGCCCAGAGCGCCGCCGGCAGCACAGACTGGTCCGAGTGGTCAACACCGTGCACCCCCGACATCGCGCCCGAGCGACCCGCGGCGCCATCGGTGACCACCGGCGATACGTGGCTCGAGCTCACCTGGCTTGAACCGGTCAACGAAGGCTCCGACATCACCGAGTACGAGGTCCGCATCGGCGGTGGCGCGGTCCAAACCACGAGTGACACGACGCTGCGCTGGACCGGGCTCGACAACGGCACTGAGTACACGTTCGAGGTTGCCGCCCGGAACGCAGCCGGCCTGTCTCCGTTCTCCGCCGCATCGACTCCACGGGCTCCCTCGACGATCCCCGATCCACCTGTCATTGGAACGACGACTCGGTCCGGTCTCCTCGGCGCGACGGCGAGCGGCATCCTCGAAGTCAACTGGACCGCCGTCTCCGCCGGCCAAGACGGCGGCGCAACCGTGATCGACTACCGCGTCGAGCAGCGCAACGGCACCTCGATCATCGTCTCGGGGGCCAACGCATCGAGCTATGTCTGG
>CALLIQ010000391.1 GCA_938008925.1 uncultured Acidimicrobiales bacterium | reverse complement strand
GATCTCGACGAGGACGATCGACCCGTCGGCCATGGCGATGGGGCCTTCGGGAAACTGGAGGCCGGATGCGAGTTCGGTCTCGCCGTCGAGCGGTTGGATGGTCACGGGGTCATCTCCTGTGAGTCGATGGTGAGGACGTCGTCGGCGAATCGAAGGGTGGCTCGAAGGCGAGGATCGCCGGTGGCGATGTCGAGCGTCGTGGCCGTCGCCGCTGCGACGGCGGCCGCTATGGCAGCGCCGTCGGGGTGCGACATCGACAGCGACTCGATCGCGCAGACCGGGGCAAGGTCGGCTGCCGGGTGCGGGGCATCATCGGCCCACTGGATGAAGAACGGCATGACGCCCGCCAGTTCCGGTGCAGGGGGCACACACAGCCGCCAGGCGAGCCGGACACCGTCGGGACGGGTCCGTTCCATGTCGAAGACGCGACCCGGATCGAAGCCGTGTTCAGTCAATGTCGCGGCGACTGCGTCGAGATCGTCGACGGCCATCGCGAATCGGGCGAAGGCGATGCCATTGCGCTCGTCGATGTCGAAGCCACGAGGTTGACCCGGATCGGGTTGTTCCGGGTCGGGGCCGATCAGCTCGATGTAGGTCGTGGCATCGATGCCGACCAGCTCGTTGCGGGTCCCACGCCCGGTGTGTGCACCACCGGGTGTGGCTGGCTCCCCCGCCTCGCCAGCCCACCATGCGCTGAGCGCCGACAGGTCGGGACCGGCGAGCACCAGATGATCGATCGAGCTCGGGACGGATCCGGGTGCAGCCATCACCCCGGTCTAGTCCCCCGAGCGCTGTGCGGCGAGCCCGGATCGGGTGGTGGATCGGTAGGGCTGGGTCAGTGCAGGCCGGGGTCAGTGCAGACCGGCTCGCTGAAGACCCCACATCTCGGCGAAGCGACCGGGCGATGCGAGCAGTTCCTCTTTCGGCCCCTGCTCGACCACCTTGCCCCGTTCGAGCACCATGATTCGGTCGACGTCGTTGAGCGTCGCGAGACGGTGGGCAACGACGATCGCGGCTCGACCCTCCCACAGCTCCAGCAGCGCCTCCTGAATGCGGGCCTCGGTCTCGGAGTCGAGTGCGGAAGTCGCCTCGTCGAGGATCACGAGGTCGGACTCCTTCAGGAAGGCGCGTGCGATCGCGATGCGTTGTCGTTGGCCGAGGCTGAGCTTGATTCCTCGCTCCCCGACGAGGGTCTGGAACCCGTCGGGCAACGACTCGATGAAGTCTGCGATGTTGGCCTTCTCTGCCGCCTCACGGATCTTCACCGGGTCGGCTGGGCCAGGCTCGGCGTAGCCGATGTTGTACTCCACGGTCTCCTGGAACAGCGACGTGTCCTGGGGAACGTACGACTGCAACGCGGCCAGCTCTTCAGGGCCGACCGGATGACCGTCGACGAGCACCTGGCCGCTCGTCGGTTGGTAGAAGCCGAGAAGGATCTTGATGAGCGTCGACTTGCCCTCCCCGCTGCGACCGACGATGCCGAGCCGTTCTCCTGGCCGGATCACGAAGCTGACATCGTCGAGAATCAGACGGTCGGGCTCGTCCGGATAGGCGAACACGAGGTTGCGGACCTCGAGCTGGTCGGCGATGTGTCCGACACCGTTCGCCGGCCGGTCCGCGGCGGCCGGGCTCGACCCGTTCGGGCTGAACTCGGGGCGGCCGGCGGCCGCGGGCCCGGCCGGCTCGGTCACGATGTTGCGACCCGGGAAGAGGTAGTTGTACGCCTCGCGGAAGGCGGACGACTTGTCGATCCACTCGCCGAGGTTGTGCACGACGTTCCAATACTGGGCGGTGAAGTCGATCAGGACCGTCACCGACACCACCATCGCCGTGAACGAGATCGCCCCTCGGTCGAACTGGTACCAGCTGAACCCCATCACCGCTGCCCACAACAGGCCCCGGATCAACAACGACGACACCGACCAGTAGGTCGACAGCGCATAGCCGAAGCTGATGTCGTCATCGATCAGGTCGTCGAGCTCGCGATCGTTTCGCTCCACTTCCTTCCGCTGCGCTCGAAACGAGAAGACGTTGACGAAGTTCGAGTAGGAATCGAAGACCCGACCGGTGTTGGTCGCCGTGTTGTTCGTGAGCCGACGTTGGCGGCGGTTGACCGGGCCGGCAACGAGTGCCAGCACCACACCGGACAGCACGAGAAACACGACGTAGACCACGGCATTGCCCGCCGCAGTGCGCGACAGCAGCACGACGTACACGGGGATGGCCGCGAGCACCGGCAAGAACCCGTAGTGCGCCGCATCCCAGAGCACTTGGGTGTGGTTGCGGATGTCGTTGACGTAGCTCGCGACCTTGCCGGATGGCCGATCGACGAAGTGCTGGTAGTCCTCGGACCACACGGTGTCGAAGGCGACCCGCTTGAACTCGTAGGTGAGCGGGTTGATCTTGGCCGACACGTAGTAGTCGCAGAACGACCAGACGAGAAAGTGCCCAAAACCGGTGATGAAGAGCAGAACGAGGAAGCGCCCTGCTCGATCGGGCTCGTCGATCGACGTCGCCAGCTCTGCCAGGAAATACGGATGGAGGGCGGGCAGGGTGGCGGCGATGGCTCGGAGCACCGTGGCGATCGCGACCGGCCCGCGGTGGCGGGCGAGCATGGAACGCAGCGCGGCGAACGACTGATCGTCCCTGTCGACGGAACGATTCGACAGGCCGAGCATCGTCGCAGACTACTTCTCGCCGCTCGCCGGCACCCTTGGATTACGGGTCACCTGAACCCGCCGGTCTCAACCCCGCCAGAGCGGACGGGTCAGACATGTCGGTCCGCCCTCGCAGGGAATGCAGAGCTCGTCTGCTTCGAACGCCGTGACCACACACCCCGCGTCTCGCATGAGTGCGTGCGTGTGCTCGAACCCTGCGATCGCCAGCACTTCACCCGGCGCGGTCGCCAACACGTTGAGGT
>CALLIQ010000390.1 GCA_938008925.1 uncultured Acidimicrobiales bacterium | reverse complement strand
GGTGAAGACGATGCGTTCGGCGACTTGATCGACCGGATCGTTCGAACAGAAGAAGCCCCCACACGCCGCTGCGGCGTTGGCCCCGACGACGCCGAGCGCCGCTGAGAAGAGAAGGCCGATGATGATCCGAGCTCTGGTGGTGCGCATGCGCTCGTCCCCCTGTCGTTGAAACCACGGTGGTTGCAGAGCTGCATCTCCGGGGTGCGCCGACACTAGCAACGGCGTTCCGCGGCGAACGTGCTTGGCGCAGCATCAAGTGCCAGCGACAAAACGCACGTGACATCCCGTCGTGTCGTATGGTCTCGATCGCCGGGTGGAACTCGTGGTCGACGAGCCCGTTTGTCGACCATTTCCAGGGCAGGAGACTCATGACTGTGTGGACCGCAAGGGTTCGCCGCGCTTCCGCTGCGCGCCGTTCCTTGTTGAAATTCGCTGCTGCGAGCAGTGCGATCGCGTTGGGCGCCGTCTCGGTGGCCACGATCCCTTCGTCGGCGGCGACCGCCCCGATCGCCGGTTCGGTCTTTCGAGACCTGAACCACGATGGCGTCAACGACGCCGACGACCCGGCGTGGGCCGGCGTGACCGTGACGGCGATTGCACCAGACGGCTCGACTGCGTCCGCCGTGTCCGGCGACGATGGTTCCTACGCCATCGCCGATCTCGACGACACGGTCACCTACCGCGTCGAGTTTTCTTGGGACGAGGAGTGGTTGAACGCCGCTCCGATCGGGGCCGACAACGGCTCGGCCGTCCAGTTCGTTCCCGGCGGCGGCACGGCGAACTTCGCCGTCGCTCACTCCGACGACTTCTGCAGCCCAGGCGGCGCAGTCGACTTCGCGACGACGTGTTTCATCAACGGTGATCCGCTCGCCGACGGCTCGGTCTACGCCGATGCGGCCGCCGTCGTCCACATCCCCGAGACGGCGAGCGGCGCGAAAGGCGAGACGGGCGCCGACCCGGCCGCCCCGACGCTCGTGGCCACCAACACCGTCCTCGGCTCGGCCTACGGACTGGCCTGGCAGCCTTCGGCTGAGCGCATGTTCGCCGCTTCGTTCCTCAAGCGGCACATCGGCCTGGGCGTCGGCGGCATCGATGCCATCTACGAGATCGACGACGGCGTCACCTCCGTTTGGTACACCGCCATCGACGCGGGCACGGTCGGATCGAACACCGATCGCGGTCTCCCCACCGAAGCGGCGACACCGACGAGCCTCGACCCGACCGCCTTCGGGCTCGTCGGCAAGGTCGGGTTCGGCGATGTCGACATGTCGGCCGACGAGTCGACGCTCTATGCCGTGAACCTGTTCGATCGGGCGATCTACTCGATCGACGTCGCCGCCGCCGACGGCGGCTCGACCACCGCTCACACATCGCTCGGCACCCCTCCCCACACGTGCCCGGATGCATCGCCGCCGCGACCGTTCGGCATCGAGATCCACGAAGGCACGCTCTGGGCTGCGGTCACCTGCACCGCCGAGGTCTCCGGCTCGACCGCCGATCTCAGCACCGCCGTGTACGCCTACGACCTGTCGGAAGGATCCTGGGCGACCACGCCCGGCATCGACTTCCCCCTCAACTACACCAAGGGCTGTTCGACCTTCACCGAAGGTTGCGGGTTCGGTGCTTGGCTCGACGTCTACACCGACGCGACCTTCGGGCTCGTCCCCAATGGCTCGCCCTATGAGGGCCCAACCCTCATCCAGCCACTCGTCTCCGACCTCGAGATCGACGGCGACGGCTCGCTGATCATCGGCATTCGCGACCGCACAGGCGATCAGTTCGGCCACCGCAACCTGTCCCCCGCCGACGACGGCAACCTCGTGACGGGTCTCGCCGGTGGCGACCTGTTGCGAGCGGCACCGGGCACCGACGCTGGCACGTGGGTCCTCGAATCGAACGGCACCGTCGGCGGAATCACCACCACCGCGACCGGAACCGGACAGGTCGGGCTCGGTGGACCGGGCACGAATCAGGGACCCGGCGGAGGCGAGTTCTACGCCGACGACTTCGTCACGGTCTCGGGTACCACGTGGCACTCGGAGACCATCCTCGGAGGTCTCGCCCTTCCCGCTGGGCGTTCGAGCGTGGCGGTCACCAACTTCGATCCGCTCAACGAGCGTCTCGATGCTGCCGGCATCTCCTGGTTCGACAACACCACGGGTCGCACCGTCAACGAGTACGAGCTCTATCGCGACGCCAGCGACCCGCAGCCGACCACGCTCGGCAAGGCCAACGGACTCGGCGACCTCGAGTCACTGTGCCCGGCAGCACCGCTCCAGATCGGCGATCGAGTGTGGTTCGACCGTGACGGCGACGGCGTGCAGGACGGCGACGAGCCCGGCATTCCCGGCGTGAAGATCATGATCTCGATCGGCGATGCCGATCCGATCACCGTCACGACCGATGCGAACGGACAGTGGAGCTTCACCGCCGCACCGTTCACCACCTACACGATCATGGTCGATCCCTCGATGGCCGACGTCAGCGGTATCGCCGAGGTCGACGACGCCGCCGATCTGATGCCGACGACCGCCGATTCAGGCGACGCCGACGAGGTCGACTCCGACATGGACGTCGACACGCTGAAGATGACGGCGGTGACCGCGGGTCCATCGGCCAATGACCACTCCTTCGACGCCGGCTTCGTCGTCGAGCCCGTGACGCTCGAGATCGGCAACCTCGTCTGGCTCGACAACGACAACGACGGCATCGCCGAAATGGGCGAACCGGGTATCGAGGGCGTCACCGTCGAGTTGTGGATCGACAGCACCGACGACGGCGTCAAGGACACGCTGGTCGACGACACGGTCACCGACGCCGACGGCCACTACGTGTTCAGCGACCTCGAGAAAGACACCTATTACCTGGCGATCCCCGCCCAGTGGGGTGACGGCGAACCGCTCGACGGTCTCGCCTCGTCCGTTCCGCCGTTCAACGACGCCAACAACGACGACGACAACGACGACAATGGCATGGGGCCGTTCTCGGCCGACGGCGCCGTGATGTCCGGCCCGGTGGCCCTGATGGCTGACACCGAACCGGACGACGAGGTCGACCGCGACGGCAAGACCGAGCGAGACGTGTCCCCGAGCGGGACAGCGGACACCAACTCGAACCTGTCCGTCGACTTCGGCTTCTACCCGACCGCAAAGGTCGGCGACACCGTTTGGTACGACACCGACAACGACGGAGAGCAGGATCCCGACGAGGCCGGCGTTCCGAACGTCACCGTGCACCTGTGCGACGCCGAGATGAACCCCATTCTCACGACACAAACCGACGAGAACGGCATGTACATGTTCGGCGACCTCCGTCCGGGTGACTACATGATCTGCTTCGATCTCGAGACGTTGCCCGACGGCTACTCACCGACGATCAACGACTCGGGCAGCGATGACGCTGCGGACTCCGATCCGAACCCGGTCACGGGCAAGACGCCCCTGATCGTCCTCGACGCCGGTGATGAGGACCTCACCTGGGACCTCGGCATCGTCACCCCGGACGTCTCACCGTCGCCCGATGCTGACCCCGACACGGAGACCCCCACGGTCGACGACAACGGCCAAACGCCAGGGCAAGACACGCCGACCACCATCGCCCGAACGGGTACCGACGGCACGATGGTGCTAGTCTCCGCTGCGCTCGCGCTCCTCGGCCTCGGCGTTGGTTTGCTGGCGTTGGTTCGGCTCCGCACGGTGCGCATTCGTACCAGCTGACGAGCGTTTGTAGGGTGGCGCGATGAGCGTCACCGTCGAACAGTCCGGAGCCATCTCGATCGTCTCGATGGATGACGGCAAGGCCAACGCCTTGTCGTCATCCATGATCGCGTCGCTGATGGAAGCCATCGAGGCCGCCGAGGCCGACGATGCGACTCGCGCCGTCGTGCTCACCGGTCGTCCTGGCCGGTTCTCGGGCGGATTCGACCTGTCGGTGATGAACGCCGGCGACATGAATGCCATCGTCGGCCTGGTCGCCGAAGGCGGCGACCTCGTCCGCAAGCTCTACGGCGCAACCGTTCCCGTCGTCGCCGCTTCCACCGGCCATGCGGTTGCCGCAGGTGCGCTCATGTTGATCGGCTGCGACGTGCGCGTGTCCGTCGATGGGCCCTTCAAAGTCGGTCTCAACGAGGTCGCCATCGGCATGACGCTTCCCGAGTGGGCGCACACGCTCGCCGTCGAGCGACTCAGCAAGCGTGGCATCCAGCGAGCGATCGCCAACGCGCGCCTCACCGATCCTGCGGAGGCCGTCAACGTCGGCTTCATCGACCGCGTCGTGCCCGAGGATCAGTTGATGGAGGCTGCGATGGAGGAGGCAGAGATCCTCGCCACCTCACTCGACCCTGGCGCGTACGCACGGACGATGAACGGCTTCCGCAAAGCCACCCTCGACCAAATGGCCGCCGACATCGCTGCTGACCGAGACGCTCTTCGGCCCTAGCGGGCCTCATCGCTTCGCAAGTTCTGGCGCTTCGCGCCACAACTCGGCCGCGGAGTCTCTATGGCGCGTCCTGAACGCTTCGCGGAGCGGTTGGCCGCCAAATCCTCTTGGTGGAGCGGTTTCCCGCCGGATGTGGCGGTGGATCGCTCCGCGACGGTTTCTAGGGGTTCTTGGGCTTGGGCGAGAAGCCGGCGGGGAGGACGACGTCGTCGGGGGTGAGCTCGTCGATGCCCGCCTTGCCGAGGCCGAGCATCGTTGAGTCGATGCCGCCTCGGAGGATGTCGAGGACGTTCTCGACGCCGGCTTGTCCGTTGGCGGCGAGGCCCCACAGGTAGGCCCGACCAATCATCACCGCACGGGCGCCGAGGGCGAGGGCCTTCACGACGTCGCTGCCGCGGCGGATGCCACCGTCGAGGAGCACCTCGATCTCGTCACCGACCTCGGCGACGATCTCCGGGAGCACTCGGATCGGGGCGGGAGTGGAATCGAGATTGTTGCCGCCGTGGTTCGAGACCGAGATGGCGGTCGCACCGGCCTCGACGGCGCGGCGAGCTTCATCAGCGCGCCCGATGCCCTTGACCATGAACGGGCCACCCCACGCCTCGCGCAACCAGGCCACGTCGTCCCAGGTTGGCGGCGGGGTGCCCATCCAGGTGCCGTAGGCCTCGAAGAAGCCGGGGACGGAACTGCCGTCTGGCGAGAAGTTGGGGACGCCGAGCTGCGGGATCGCACCGGACTTGAGCCAGTCACGGAGCCAGAGAGGCCGAGTTGCGACGTCGGGAGCGTGCTGCAGCGCCGTCTTGAAGTCGATCGACTCCGGAATCGCCGGGCTTCCCCAATCGCGCCCATGGGAGAACGACCAGTCGAGGGTGAGGATGAGGCCGACCGCGCCGGCGGCGCGAGCTCGTTCGATCCGGCCGAGCATGGAGTCCTTGTCGCCGGCCCAGTAGATCTGAAAGAAAGTCTGCGGGTTGCCTTCGATCACCTGGTCCATGGGTTTCGAGGCGAACGAGCTCAGACCCATCGGGATGCCTCGGGCAGCCGATGCACGAGCGACGGCGACCTCGCCGTCGGGGTGGACGGCCTGCACGCCAGTTGGCGAGATCATCACCGGCATCGACATCGGCTGGTCCATGACCGACGTTGCCATTTCCCGCTTGGCGGATTGCCCCGCCGTGACGGGACGGATTCCGATCTGGTCGAACGCGGTCAGATTGTCGTTCATCGACACGCCCGCCTCGGCGCCGGCGATCAACGCTCCGTACACCGAGCGAGGCAGACGACGCTTCGCCCGCTTCTGTGCGATTGCGACGGTCTCGAACCAGTCGTTGGCCACGGCAGCACTCCCCTGCCGTTCGGCGTCCTTCACCGGGCGGCGCCCAGAATGCTACGGCGCGACCGACGCCATACCGAAGTCCGGCCGGCGGTTCGCCCGACTCGGCCGCCACGTGAACAACGCAGTGCCCGCCGCGAGCACAAACGGCAGGGCGGCGAGCGCGACCACCACATGCCATGGAATCGGCACGCCATCGTCGACGGCGAGGCGAATCAATGTCCCCATCACCAGCCCGCCGACGACGCCAGCAGCCGAGAAGAGAAACGTTTGTGTCGTCAGGAATCGCCGCCGAAAGCCAGCGGTCGTGCCGACCAGACCGACGACGCGCAAGTCGTCTGCCACTTCGGACGCCACCACGCTCGCGACCATGGCGATGACGATCGCGGCGACCACGAACCCGATGGCCAGCAGAACGATCTGGCTGATCAGTTCGGGGTCGGACGTCGGCGGCGCGATCGAGACCGACCGGTGCGCCGACGTCGTCACGCCAGCGAGCGCGTCTAGTTCGTCGGCCTCGGTCGAGGTGAGACCGTTCGGTACGCCGATGACGGTCAGATCGAGGTCGGGCCGACGAACGTCGCCGGCCCCCCGGAACGCCGAGACGAAGAAGAGTTGATCGATCGAGCCTGCGACGACCGACGCCAGCTGGGCATCGGGCCGATACGTCGGGCCGAACGGCCCCTCGAGCGCCAGCGCCTCGTGCGGACCGACAATCGGCCCACCGATCAGCGCCATCACCCGCTCGACCCGCTCCATACGCTCGGCGGGCGTCCCGCCCCCGATGATCACCGCTGCGCTGCCTGGACCGAGGACGGTGTTGTGGTCGTCCTGCTGATACGTCGTCTCGGACGATCGATACTCCTGCGCATCGACCGCGCCGGCCCAGACCGCGGCGACGATGGCGCCGATACCGAGCACGGCGGCGGCCGACCGCCCGGTGTGACGCGATGCGTTTCGAGCCACCAAGCGAGGCACTGGCGGCAGCGCCGCCCCGATGCGTGGTGCACCGATTCTTCGGAACACGGTCGAGAGCATCGGAAGAGAACCGAGGGCGATGGCGATCAGTCCGACGCCACCGAGAAGAAGCGTGCGGACTGCCGAGTCACCGTCAGGGCCCACGTTCACCGACGCAGCGAGCAGTCCGAGGCCGAACACCACAGCGCCGGCACCCGCGATCCACCCGCCCGGCACACGCGTCGTCTGGGGCGTGCGACCGGCGAGCAACGCTGAGAGGGGGATGCGCCCGGCCTGCCTCGCAGGCCACCAGCCGGCCAGGGTGGCGACGGTGACGGCGATGACCACGGGCACGAGGACCGCGACGACCGTCGACCAGATCGGCAGCACCGAATCCTCGTGCTCTCCGAGCCACATCTCCGAGACGGGAAGCAAAGACACGACGGCGACCGCAGCCACCAAGGCGACGACTGCGCCGGCGATGGCCACGAGCAGAGCCTGTCCGGCCTGAATCGCCGTCAGATGCGAACGATTCGCGCCGCTGGAGGCCATGACCCCGACGACGCGCAGTCGACGCCGGAGCGAAGACCCCCACGCTGCGAATGCGATCGCACCCGTGGCGATCGCGAGACCGAGGGAGAACAAGGCAGAGACCACGACCGGTTCGGGATCGCTCGCCAGATGAAAGCCGTCCCGGGTCTGCACGAAGCCGCCAGGGCCGACCCACTGAACGAACGCCCCTCCGATCTCCGGTTGATCGAAGCCGAACGGTGCCGGATCGGCCGGAACCGGCCCATCCCAGTCGATCAACCCCCGCAACGGCGGTTGGTCTCGTTCGAATGAGGTGATCGTGCTCGCGTCGATCGATCCAGGGGCAAAGACGAGCAGACTGTCGAAGGAATCCCCTTCGAGCGTTCCGACGATCGTCAGTTCACCCGGCGCCCACGACAGCGTGTCGTCGTCGATCATCAACGGAGCCAGATCGCCGAGTGCATTGGCGGAGACCGCCACCTCACCCGGGGCCGATGGCAACCGACCATCGACGGCCAGGTCGTTCCACGGAGTACCACCGCTACCGAGCCCGTCGAGGAGCGGGTCGCCGATCGGCGCGTCGGTGACGGTGAGCAACGTGCTGGCGAACCACAGCCCTCGTTCGCTCCACGACACGATGCGCGGATTGCCGGCGAACGACATCGGCGGTCCGCTCGAGCTCATGAAGAACGCATCCGCCTGGCCGAACTGCTGATCACTCGTGTCGATCGGCCGAGCCGATGTGACGATGGCGATCGTGAGCACGAACGTCAACGGCAGGAAGGTGAGGAGAAACAGGATCGCGGTGCGGCCCTTGTTCTGAGCGAGCTCGCGCCGGATCAGGCGACGGACGGCCGGGTTGAGCGCGCTCCTCACGTCCACAACTCCGACAGCTCGAGATCGACACTCGGTCGCTCAACGACGGAGCTCACGACACCGTCACGCAGATCGACCACTCGGTCGGCCAGCCCGGCCAGCGCCCGGTCGTGGGTGACC
>CALLIQ010000389.1 GCA_938008925.1 uncultured Acidimicrobiales bacterium | reverse complement strand
AGGATCCCGGCGGCCATCCCGTTCTCGCCATGGAGTACGACGAGCACGCCACCTGAACACTGCCATCTGAACTCTGCCATCTGAGAGACTGGGTTCCGTGATCGACTTCCGACCGATGGCCGAGGGCGACGTCGACCTCGTCGCTCGATGGCTCGGTCACGACCACGTTCGAGCGTGGTGGGGTGAGCCAGCGACGCGCGACTCGATCGCAGCGAAGTACGGACCACGAATTCGCAGCGAGTCGCCGACGGAGATGTTCATCGTCACAGCCGACGGTGGTGAAGTCGGCATGATCCAGCGGTATCGATCCGTCGACCATCCCGACTACGTCACGAGCATTGCCCCGTCGGGCGTCGACGCGTCAGGCTCCGCCGGCATCGACTACCTCGTCGGCGAGCCCGGTCGCATCGGGAAGGGGCTCGGCTCCACGCTGATCGCGGCATTCACCGACAAGCTGTTCGCTGAGCTCGAGGAGATCGAGCGCGTGCTCGTGACGCCACAAGCGGCCAACGTCGCCTCGTGTCGAGCCCTCGAGAAGGCGGGCTACGAGCGGCTCTGGGTCGGCATGCTCGATTCCGACGACCCGTCCGATTCGGGGGAGGCGGCTCTCTATGCGAAGGAGCGGCCGACGTCGAACGCCCCGGCGTCCTCGGATGAGCCGAGCTAGGTTCGGCCTTCGTCGCTCAGCCGTAGAGGGTTTCCGATGCCAACGCTTGCCGAACACCTCGAGCCAGAGATCGTCGCCATCGAGGATCTGCACGACACCTACGGCCCGTTCCTGCACATCGTTCGAGAGCTGATCGGAGTCGTCCCCGATTGCGACACCTATCTCGAGATCTGGCCCGCTGGCTTTCGCACCTACAACCTGTGCGTCCCGAACTTCTTGAACCTTCCGGCGTCGGTGGTGAGCCGGAGTGACCTGAAGGCGCACATGGGCCTCGCGATGTATGCGTCGAGCCGGGCCGCAGCCTGCCCGTACTGCGCGGCCCACACGTGCTCTTACGCCCTGCGTCGTGGCACGTCCGCTGGTGCCATCGACGGGTCGGACCGGACCGAGTTGGAGCAGGCGATCGTCACGCTCGCAGAGTCGATGGCGTCGGAACCCTCGACCTGGGATCGCTCGGTCATCACCGATCTCGGGCGCGAGTTGACCGCCGATGAGATCGAGTGGATCGCCATGTCGGTCGGGATGATGGGCTTCCTCAACAAGTTCATGGACGCCATCTCCGTGCCGCTCGAAGTCGAGGCCATCAACGACGTGTCGACCCTCATCGAGCCGACCGGATGGAACGTCGGCCGTTCGGGGTGGCGGAACGGTGCCGTCGATCGCATGACCTCGAAGGTCCCGGTCGATTCGGCCGGGCTGTACGCCCGCATGATCCGTCAGGGGCCGAAGGCGACGCTGATCGAGCGCGGCTGGACCAAGCACTTGCCGGCGACCGCTCCCGAACTCCGCCGCTATCTGCGCGAGACGAGGAAGGTCGACGTCGGCCTTCTCAGCCACATGCGTCAGCCCAAGGCCGTCCGAGGCCTCGTGGCCATGTTCGACCAGAACCTCGACCCGGCCACCACGGTGGTCGGCCTGGGCGACAAGGCGCTGGCCGGACTCGTGTACGCCGCGATGGTCGACGACGCGGCGCTCGTCGAGATCGGTCGCTCGCTCGCCGTGGCCAACGGAGTTGACGAGACGGTGATCGATGCAGTCGTGGCGGCGGGAACCGACGCGGCGTTCTTGCTGCGCGACGGCGATGAGCGTGGGATCGGACATGGTGTGAGCCCTCACACCGAAGCGGTCGTTCGTCTCGCGCACGCGATCGCACCGAGCCCGGCCGTCGTCGACGACGAGCTGGCAGCGGCGACGACTGAGACGCTCACCGGTCCCGAGGTGATCGAGGTGGCCGTCTGGATCTCCGTGCTCCAACTGGTGCACCGCGTCGCTCGCTTCTACAGCTGAGTTTCCGCCGGCTCCGTCGCCTCGTGCCAGGCTGGTTCGGTGATGCTCGATCGCCAGTTGACCGATGGGGTGGTGACGGTTCGCCCGTTCGATCCGGACGACCGTCAGATCCTGATCGACGGCCGCGACGACGAGTTCCACACGTTCATGGGCGAGGGTTCGCCAGAACCCACACCGACGGCCTGCATCACGGTCGAGGGGCGAGACGGCCCCGTGATCGTGGGGTGGATCGACGCCGATGACGACCGGACGTGGCTGCGAGAACGGGAGCTGAACCTCGGCTACTCGGTGTTCGCGTTCCACCGCGGCAACGGTCATGCAACGCGGGCGCTCCGGCTGTTTCGAGACCAACTCGAAGCACAGCATCCGCCGTTCGTCCCGACCCTGTTGATCGATCCGGCCAACGCAGCGTCGATCGCCGTGGCGCAGCGAGCTGGCTTCGAACGAGCCTCCGACGGCGTCGGCGACCAGCTGCTGTTCACTCGCCGTTCGCGCTCGACGTCGAGCGACTGAATCGTCGTTCCCCCGGCGCGTTCCGAGCGTTGGTGACAAGATCGACGCACCGAACGACAAGGAGGATGTGAGATGGACGTCGAGACGCTGCTCAGATCGAAGGGTCAGGAGGTGGCGTCGGTCCGTCCCGATCAGACCGTCGCCGACGCGGTGGTGATGCTCACCGAGAAGAACTTCGGCGCCCTCGTCGTATCGTCGGATGGCCAATCCGTCGACGGGATCGTCTCGGAGCGCGACATCGTCCGGACGCTCGCCCAGCGAGGCCCCGATCTGCTCGAAGACTCCGTCGCCAGCATCGCGACGTCAGAGGTCTCGACCTGCTCGCTCACCGACACCGTCGATGCCTTGATGTCGCAGATGACGTCCGGGCGCTTCCGCCACGTGCCGGTCGTCGAGGCTGGTCGGCTGGTCGGCGTCGTGTCGATCGGCGACGTCGTCAAGCACCGCGTCGCCGAACTCGAGGAGACCAACGAGCAGCTCAATTCGTTCATTTCGGGAGTCCCGCGCTGAGCTGTGCGTCAGTCGCCAGACGGCGACCGGAGCGAAGGGGACCGACTCAATGACGAAGACGACCACGGCTGGAACCAGCGCGGGGCAGGGACGACTCGATGGCAAGGTCGCCGTCATCACCGGTGGCGGGAGCGGCATCGGCGCGGCGAGCGTCCGCCGATTCGTCGAAGAAGGCGCCAAGGTGCTGATCGCGGACATGTCCGGGAAGAAGGCCGAACCACTCGCAGCGGAGCTGGGTGACTCGGCCGCCTTCTTCGAAGCCGACGTCTCTCGCGAAGACGATGTCGAAGCCATGGTCGGCGAAGCGCTCTCGAAGTGGGGTCGTCTCGACGTTCTCTTCAACAACGCTGGCTTCGGCGGAGCGATCGGGCCCGTCGAGACCCTCACCGTCGACGACTTCGACATCACCTTCGACGTGCTCGTCAAGGGCGTCTTCCTCGGCATCAAACATGCGACGCCCATCATGCGGGAGCAAGGATCGGGCTCGATCATCAGCACGGCGTCGGTGGCGGGACTCCAGGCGGGATGGTCGCCGCACCTCTACAGCGTCGCCAAGGCGGCGGTCATCCACATGACGTCGTCGATGGCACTCGAGCTCGGCGACTACGGCATTCGTTGCAACTGCATCTGCCCCGGGATCATCGCAACGCCCCTCGCCGCCGGCTTCGCCAAGGCGACGGACGAACAGCTCGCCGAGATGAAGGCCAAGTTCGGACGGACACAGGTGCTCGGTCGTATCGGCGACCCGGTCGACATCGCCAACGCCGCCCTGTTCCTGGCGAGCGACGAGTCGAGCTACATCACCGGCCACGCCCAGGTGGTCGACGGGGGCGCATACGCCGGCAAACCCTGGAACAAGCAACATCCAAACATGACCGCCGCCCGGCCCATCAAGATGTACCGCCCCGACGGCCGCTGAGGCTCGCCAACGGCGGCGGGAGTCCCGGATCGCCCTGATCAGGGGAGGTCCCGAGAGCAGAGGTGTCGGTGTGGAAGGCTCCCCCGATGCTTCGCCGCCGCCTCCTCCTCATCGTCTTTGCCGCGCTCGCCGTTGTCGCCGCTTCCGTTGGTCCGGCAAGCGCCGCCCCAGGGCCGGTGCCGGGCGAGCCCGGCAGCGAGATCTCCACGTTCGCCACCGGATTCACTAGCGGTTACGGAATCGCCGTCGATGCTGACGGCAACACGTTCGTCACCGACCCGTTCGACATCGTGGTCAAGAAGATCACGCCCGAGGGCGTGATCTCCATCGTCGCCGGCAACGGATCGTTCGGGTCGGCGGGTGATGGCGGCCAGGCGACGTCGGCGGAGCTCGCTGGTCCGCGAGGGCTTGCGGTCGACGACATGGGCAACCTCTACATCGCGGAAGCCTCGGGTAATCGCATCCGTCGAGTTGCGGCCGATGGCGTGATCTCGACCTTCGCCGGGACAGGGGATGCCGGCTTCAGCGGTGACGGTGGCCCGGCAACCGCAGCCGAGCTCGACTTTCCTCACGACGTCGAGATCGACTCGGTGGGCAACGTCTACATCTCTTCATTCTCGAACGATCGAATCCGCATGGTCGCTCCGAACGGCATCATCTCGACCTTCGCGGGGACGGGCGTGTCGGGGTTCAGCGGTGATGGGGGCCCAGCGACGGCGGCGCAGCTCAGCGCTCCGCGCACGATGACGATCGACGCCGACGACAACCTCTTCGTGTTCGAGTGGGGCAACACGCGGGTGCGACGAATCAGCAGCGACGGCACGATCACGACGGTCGCAGGCGACGGCGGCTTCGGGACCGATGGAGACGGCGGTCTTGCGATTGACGCAAGTCTCCAGGACACCAAGGGACTTGCGGTCGACGATGCAGGCAATCTCTACATCAGCGACGAGTCGACCGACGTCGTCCGCCGCGTCGACACCGACGGCATGATCGAAACGGTCGCAGGAACAGGCGTCGGTGGATAC
>CALLIQ010000388.1 GCA_938008925.1 uncultured Acidimicrobiales bacterium | reverse complement strand
GCGGCGCCGGGACGCCAGGTTCTCAACCTGGTGGGAGACGGCGGGTTCTTGTTCTCCGCCACCGAGCTCGCAACGGCGGTGCAGCACGACATCCCCGTGACCATCCTGTTGCACGACAACGGCGCGTACGGGAACGTGAACCGGATCCAACGCGAGCGCTTCGGCCCGGACCGGACCATCGCATCGACGCTGCAGAACCCCGACTTCGTGGCGTTCGGCGAGAGCTTCGGCGTGCAGAGCCAGCGGGCCGACTCGATCGACGACCTGCGACCGGCGCTCGAGTCGGCGTTCGCCCACGACGGACCGTCGCTCATCGTGTCCGCCATGGGCGACGTGCCGAACCCGTGGCCGTTCCTCCGCCAAGAGCGCGTGCGCTAGCCAGCCTGCGTGGCGACTGAACGCCAAGCCAGCCTGCGTGGCGACTGAACGCCGAGACAGCGAGCCCGCGAGCGGGGCTTCGGTCGCTAGCTTGCCTGAATGTCGCAAGCGCTGTCGCAGTCCCACGCTCGGGCACTGACATTCTTCACCTCGGCGGCGGTGTTGGTCCTGGAGATCATCGCCGGCCGGTTGATGGCCCCGTACGTGGGCGTTTCGCTCGAAACGTTCACCGGGATCATCGGCGTGATCCTGGCCGGCATCGCCCTCGGCTCGGCGATCGGCGGCCGCGTGGCCGACGATCGGGATCCGCGAAAACTCATCGGCCCTGCCCTGATCATCGGCGGCCTCTTGTCGTGGGCGTCGCTGCCGATCATCGGCGTGATCGGCCCGGGCGTCGGCAGCTCGTTGACAGCGGTCATCATGCTGCCCCTCTTCGCCTTCTTCGCCCCCGCCGCGGTACTCAGCGCGATCAGCCCGATCGTGGCCAAGATCCGGGTGAACGACCTCGAGGAGACCGGTGCCGTCGTCGGCGGGCTGTCGGCCGCAGGCACCTTCGGCGCACTCTTCGGCACGTTCATCACCGGGTTCGTCCTGATCTCCTCGATCCCGACCCGCCCGATCATCATCGGACTGGGCGCAGCGCTGATCGTGGCCGGCGCCATCTACGCGGGGACAGCGGGAGGCCGGTCGACACCGAACGTGACCGAAGCCGGACTCGGAGCCGTCGTGTTCCTGGCGGCGGTGTTCGCTCCGAACCCGTGTGACTTCGAGTCTGCGTACTCGTGTGGCCGGGTCGTCGTCGACGAGGAGAACCCCTCGCTCCGCTTCCTGATCCTCGACACCCTCAGGCACGGAGCGGTCGACCTCGACGACCCGACCCACCTCGAATTCCGCTACACGAGCCTCATCGGTGATGCCATCGACGGACTGCGCATCTCGCCCGACGGCGGGGAAGGTAGTGGGGAAGGAGACGCGGACGGAAGTGGGGAGGGTTCAGCCACCGACCCGCTCGACTCGCTCCACATCGGCGGCGGCGGTTTCTCGACGCCTCGCTATCTCGAGGCCACGCGACCCGGCTCGACCAGCCTCGTGCTCGAGATCGATGGCGTGCTCGTCGAGATCGCGGAGGAAGAGCTCGACCTCCAGGTGTCCGACGATCTGCAGGTCCGGATCGGCGATGCCCGACTGGCGACTCCCGATCTCGAGACCGACGGGTACGACGTGATCATCGGCGACGCCTTCGCCGGGCTGTCGGTGCCATGGCATCTCACCACCAGCGAGTTCGTCGCCGAGCTCGACCGGCTGCTCGTCGACGAGGGGCTCTACGTCATGAACGTCATCGACGGCGGCGACTCCGGGTTTGCGCGGGCCTCGCTCCGCACGCTGCAGGAGCACTTCGATCACGTCGGCGTGATCATCCCGCCGGACGGCGTTCCCGACCGTCCCGTCAACCAGATCCTTCTGGCGTCGGACAGCCCGATTCCCGACCTCACGATCGACCCGGAAGACGGCGTCTTGGTCGACGACGTCCAGAGCTACATCGGCGATGCCGAGGTCCTCACCGATGACTTCGCCCCGGTCGAACAGTTGGCTGCCAACCCCTGACGAATCTACGTTGCGTGCGTGACATCTCTGGAGAGCTTCCGCGACGAGGTCGAGACCTTCTTCGACGCCACCCTTCCCGCTGCCCTCGACGGTGTGACGGGCCATCTCGCCAGGGCGAAGGCCTGGCGGGCTGCGCTCTACGAGGCTGACCTGGCTGCGCTCGACTACCCCACGCAGTACGGGGGCCGAGATCTCGGCCCGGACCACCGCCGGGTCTACGCCGAGGTGAGCCGGGGTCGGGTGCCTCGAGAGGACAACACCTTCGGCATCGGGGTCGGCATGGCGTTGCCGACGATTCGCGATCACGGCTCAGACGACCTTCGCGAACGGTTCCTCCGTCCGGGCCTCCGGGGCGACGACGTCTGGTGCCAGATGTACTCCGAGCCTGGTGCCGGCTCCGACCTGGCTGGACTCGCCACCCGGGCGGACCTCGACGGCGACGAGTGGATCGTGACCGGGCAGAAGGTGTGGACCTCGGGAGCGCAGCAGAGCCAGTACGCAATCCTGTTGGCTCGCACCGACTTCGACGCCCCGAAGCATCGCGGCGTGACGATGTTCGTGCTGCCGGTCGAGCAGGAGGGCGTCACGGTTCGCCCGCTCGTGCAGATGACGGGCGAGTCGGAGTTCAACGAGGTGTTCCTCGACGAGGCCCGCATCCCGCGAGACTGGGTCGTCGGCGACGTGAACGACGGCTGGCGCACGGCGGTCGCCCTCCTCGCCCATGAGCGAGTGCAGACCGGTGTCGGTTCGATGGGCGGCTCCGCGAATCAGCGCTCCAAGGCCGGCCGTGTCCCGATCCCCGTTGCTCAGTTGATCGAGCTCGCTCGGGGCTCCGGCGGCCGGGAGAATCGAATCGACGATCCCGAGATCCGTCAGGAACTCGCTCGGCTCCACACCGGCGCGGTGATCATGGGCCAGCTCGGCAAGCGTGGCGCCCACCCCTCGATCGGCAAGCTGTGGCGAACCATCCAGGGCCGTGCCGCAGCCGACCTCGCGGCGAAGCTGGCGTTCCCGACCGGCCCCGCCTGGCTCGACGATGGCTCGGATCGTGGCGTCGACGACGACTACTTCGCCTTCCACATCCTCAACTGCCGAGGCATGAGCCTCGGAGGTGGGACGGACGAGATCCAGCGAAACACGCTCGGCGAACGAGCGCTCGGACTCCCCCGTGAACCCGGCCCCGACCGAGCCACCCCGTTCAAGGAACTCCCCCGGAACTGAGAACGCGGAACCGAGACGCGAAACCGAGGCGCGGAGCTACGACACCGATGCGCCGAGCAGGGTGCCGATCGCCCACGTGAGGGTGCAGGCGCCGACCGCCCATCCGACCTGACGGGCCGCGGTGCGGATCTTGGAGCGTTCGGTGAACACGGCGAGGGCCGCGCCGACCGCAGCGGCGGCGATCACACCGATGATGGCCGAGGCCACGATGGCGCCGTTCCCGTCGCCGAAGAACCACGGGATCAGGGGAAGGATCGCACCGATGCCGAACGCGATGAACGACGCGACCGCAGCGACGATCGGGTCGCCGACCTCGTCGGGGTCGATACCCATCTCTTCTCGTGCGTGGACCTCGAGGGCGACCTCTGGGTCGGCCATGATCGACTCGGCGACCTCGAGAGCCTGATCGTCTTCGAGTCCTCTCGAGCGGTAGATCGCGGCGAGCTCGGCGGTTTCGGCCTTCGGGTGCTCGGCGATCGAGCGACGCTCGATCGCGAGCTCACGCTCGACCAGCTCGGCTTGGGCCTTCATCGAAACGTACTCGCCCGCTGCCATCGATGCGGCGCCAGCGAGCAAGCCGGCAACGCCGGCGACGAGGACGGGCGAGCCGGAGCCGGCTGCATCGGAGGCGGCCGCGACACCGAGCACGAGTGCCACGTTCGACACCAGTCCATCGCTCACGCCGAACACCGCCGCTCTGGCCGCACCGCCCTGCACGTCGCGATGTCGATGCACCATGAAGTTCATCGCCCCGTCGCCGTGACCGTGGCCGTGCGAGTGGGCATGATCATGCGAGTGATCATGCGAGTGATCGTGCGCGTGATCACGTGCGTGGCCGTCGGAGTGGCCCCGCGAGTGATCCGACGCCCGTCGAGCGTTCTCGCGTCGTTCGTGTTGCCCCTCGGCGAGTTCAGCCATGGGTCGAGAGTAGCCATCCCGTGCGACACCGGCTCTAGGGTTGCGCCATGTCGGGTTCGCACACCGGCTCCCCGACCGGAGCCACCACCGGAACCAGTACTGGAAACAGCGCTGGAAGCAACGCTGGGTCCGGTACGGGTTCGCTCGATGCCGACCTCGGCATCGGGGAAGCGGCGGCGCGCGCTGGCGTGTCGACCGCGACGATGCGGTTCTACGAGGACAAGGGCCTCATCAGCTCGACCCGCAACGAGATCGGGCAGCGGCGGTACGCCCGCGACGTGCTCCGCCGACTTGCGTTCATTCGTGCCGCACAGAGCGTCGGGCTCGAGTTGGCCGAGATCGCCGACGCGCTGTCGCCGCTTCCGTCCGACCGGGCACCCACCACCGAGGAATGGGCGGCGATCGCCGAAGAATGGCGTCCCCGCCTCGATGCCGCCATCGCCACCATGGAAGCGATGCGAGACAAGCTCAGCCAGTGCATCGGCTGTGGCTGCCAGACGCTCGACAGCTGCCAGATCTTCAACCCCGACGACAAAGCCAGCGAAGACGGTCCGGGCAACAACTACCTGATGCCGAAGGTCAGGGCGAATCGTTCGAAACGGGGATCCGGATCACGGCGGTGACCGCACCGAGCAAAACGGCGCCGCCCAGCACCTGAATCACGGTGATCGGTTCGTCGTGCACCGGCCAGGCCAAGCCGACGGCGACGAGGTGCATGGCGAGAAGATAGAGCGACGACCGCGCCGCCTCGATGTAGCCGTGCACCCAGCTCATCGCCACGTGGCCGACGACGCCCGTGAGGTAGGCGAGCACGACCACCCACAGCCAGTCGGTGCCACCGAACTCGGCGAGTTCACTCCTGCCCACCCACACGAATGATGGTGGAACCGCGGCGAGAAACGCCCACAGGTTGATACCGGCCATCCAACGAATCGGGTCGACGTCGCTCGTGGAGCGGGCGATCCGGGTGAGCACGAAGTACACCGAGAACGTCAGCATCGCCATCACGGCCAGGCCGACGCCGAGCGCCGATGCGCGAACGGCCTCGCCAGCACCCAGGATGACGATCGCAGCGCCAGCGATACCGACGACCGACCACAGCACATGGGCCCGCGACGGACGCTCCCCGAAGATCGGGCCAGCCAAGATCAGCAGCAGCGCCGGCTGGATGGCGACCGTCGTCGACAACACGGCAACGGTTGCCTCCTGCAGCGCGGCGAAGACGAAGATCAGGTTGATCCCGAACGAGATGCCAGGCAGCGCCGTCGAGCGCAGCAGCTCCTTGTTCACCTGCCCGCCACGGGCGTAGACGATGGCGAACAGCAGCGGGAAGGACAGCCCGAAGCGAACGAGCACACCCACGAGCGGTGGGGCGGTGATCAGCTTCGTGACCGGAGGGCCGGCGCCCCACGAGAGCACGACGAGTCCCATCACCAGCAGTGGGAGTCGCGAAGCGGGCTGACCGCTCACAGGCCGATCGTCGAGGGCGGTCACCGGTGGAGTCTTGCACCGCAGTCCCCCGCGGCGCGAACTGCGGGGCGACGTGAGCTCCGATCCGCTTCACGAGCGAGGAAAACCCCGGAGGACATCCCGAAATTCAATGGCTCGCCGTGTAGAGAATTACCCAACCGTTCGATAGTGTCACCGCTCATGGGAGGCGGAGCCCAGCAAATGAATCTTGATCGCGCCGCGGACGTCCTCGGAGTGAGTCTCAATGCGTTGGAGCGGCGGCTCCGGCGAGGTGACTTGCCCGAGGCCGAACGACAGTCCAACAACGATGACCCCGACGCGCCCGAGTGGACGATTCCCTCGAGCGCCCTGGCCGCCATCGCAGAGCGGGAAGGGTGGGTGATCGACCTCCGGCACGACACGGATGTGACGGTCACCT
>CALLIQ010000387.1 GCA_938008925.1 uncultured Acidimicrobiales bacterium | reverse complement strand
CTGAAGGAAGAGGCGCACCACATGTTCGTCGGCGCCACCGGCGTCGGACGCGTCGTCCAGCGAACGATCGACCTCATGCGCGAGCACGACACCGACGACGTGCACCCCCACGGCGGCATCAACCTCGATCTCCTGCAGAAGTACATCAACTTCCACTTCTCCGTCTCACTCGATCTGTTCGGAGCCGAGACCTCGACCAATGCGGCCAACTACTTCGCAGCTGGCCTGAAGGGCCGCTTCCAGGAGGAGCGCCGCGACGACGACCATCAGCTCAAGACCGTCCACCGGCTCGTCCCCCACTTCGATGAGGGGGTCACGACCCGAGAGGTCACGCAGTTGGCTGCCCTCAACGAGACGCTGCGAGACGACTACGCCGAAGACTGCCAAAAGGGCATGGACCGTTGGAACCGCGCGCTCGCCGAGGCCGGCATCAACGTCTCGCTCGATCTCCCCCACGTCGGTTTCAATCGCCACGTCGGGACGTTCCGAGACGCCAACATCAGCCCGGATGGCCGTTCGCTGAGCGATGCCGAGTGGGAGGCGAATGTCGGCAACTGGTTGCCGACCGATGTCGATCGCGCCCACGTGAAATCGCTCATGGTCGGCGTGACCGAACCCGGCAAGATGGCCAGCTGGGTCGCCGCACCATCGCGGGGCATCCATCAAAAGCCCGTCGAGTTCGAATACGTGCGAGTCTGAGCCGATGGAGCAAGCGAGCTACCCGAACGCGGCCGCCTGGCTGATCGACCGCCACGTCGACGAGGGCAGAGGCGACCGAGTCGCCGTCCGCTGCCGTGGCGAGTCGACGACCTACGCCGAGCTCCAAGCAGCGATGTGGCGGGCGCAACATCTCCTCGGCTCGCTTGACGTCTCCGCCGGCGACCGGGTGGCGCTCGTGCTGCAGGACGACGCCGACTTCCCCGCGTTCTTCGGCGGAGCACTGCGTTCGACCGTCATCCCGATCCCGCTGTCGACGATGCTGAAGGGCCATGCTGTCGGCGCCATCATCGCCGACTCCGGGGCTGCGACACTCGCCATCTCCGACACGTTCGCTGCGTCGATCGGCGAGATCCTGGCCGAGGCCCCAGCGGTCGTGAACGTGATCGCCATGGGCGATGCCGGACGTCATCGAGCGGCGATCGACGAGGCTGGTCTCGCCGATCGGGTCACGGTGTATGCCTGGAACGAGGCGCCCGACGGTGGACCGGCCGAGGTCGCTTCAACGACGGGTGACACCCCGGCGTTCTGGCTCTACAGCAGCGGGACGACCGGCGTCCCGAAGGGCGTGATGCACGTCCACGAGAGCGTCGCCGCAACCGCCACCACCTACGCCACCGACATTCTCCGCATCGGCGAAGGCGACCGGTTCTTGTCGGTCGCCAAGCTGTTCTTCGCGTACGGCCTCGGGAACTCGTTGACCTTCCCGTTCGCTGTTGGCGGGACGGCGATCTTGAACCCCGACCCGCCGAACCCGGCCGCCGTCATCGACCTGATCGCGACCGAGCAGCCGACGTTGTTCTTCTCGAGCCCCGGCTTCTGCGCCGCCGTCCTCGATACCGGGCCGGACGCATCGGTGTTCGGTTCGCTCCGGGCCACCGTGACTGCCGGCGAGTCGCTCCCGGCCAACGTCCAGACCCGCTTTGCAGACCTCACCGGGCAACCCGTCCTCGACGGCATCGGCTCGACGGAGCTGCTGCACATCTTCATCTCGAACACCATCGAGGCCCAGACGCCTGGCTCGAGCGGCTGGATGGTGCCCGGCTATGTGGCCGAGCTGCGCAACGACGAAGGCGACGTGGTCACCGACGTCGACACGCCCGGCTACCTCCATGTTCGTGGGCCGTCCGCCGCCGTCGGCTACCACGAACGACCAGAAGCAACCGCGGCTGCGTTCATCGACGGGTGGGTTCGGACCGGCGACGTCTACACCCGTTCCGCCGATGACTGCTGGACGTTCCTCGGGCGCAACAACGACATGATCAAGGCGGGTGGCATTTGGGTGTCGCCGGCCGAGGTCGAGAGTGCGCTCATCGAGCACGCCGATGTGATGGAAGCAGCCGTCGTCGGGGCCCGAAACGAGCAAGGTCTCGAAGAGACCGTTGCGTTCGTCCTTCCCTCGACAGGCGCCACCCCCGATCCCGAGGCGCTCGACGCCCACTGTCGCGAACGGATGGCGTCGTTCAAGCGGCCTCGCCGCATCATCGTCGTCGACGAGTTGCCCAAGACCGCGACCGGAAAGATCAAGCGGTTCGAGCTCCGAGACTCGCTCGACTGACCGTCTCCCGCCTCACGTGCGGGTCGTTCAGATGCCGGTCATTCAGGTGCCGGACGTTCAGGTGTTGGGTGCGCTCGGCGGGGGTAGGTCGGGAACGAACGGAGCCAGGAGCGGGTCGATGTTCGGGCCGCGCCGCAGATGGTGGCCGCCGTCGACGGGAAGGATCACGCCCGTGATCCAGCTCGCTTCGGGGCTGCACAGGAATCGAACGGCTGCGCCGATGTCGTCGGTCGTTCCGTGGCGGCTGATCGGCATGTTGATCAGGTAGTCGGCGTCGACGGTCTCGTCATCCTGCAAGGACTGGGAGATGTCGGTCTCGACGAGACCGGGGGCGACCCCGTTCACCCGAATACCGAGAGCGCCGAGCTCGTCTGCGGCGTTGCGAACGACCATGTTCAGACCCGCTTTGCTCGCGGTGTAGGCCGTCATGAACCGGTGGGTGTGCGACCCGGCGATCGACGAGACGGCACACATCGAACCGCCGCCGTTGGCGACGAGCGCACGGCCGCCGTGCTTGAACGTGAGAAACGCTCCGGTGAGGTTCGTGTCGAGCACGTGTTGCCACTGGGCCAGCTCGGTTCCGAGGAACGGACCGGCGCTGCCGACGCCGGCGTTCGCGATGATCGTGGTGAGCGGCGAGCGCTCGTTCGCCCCAGCGATCGCTGACGCGAGGGCGTCCTCATCGCCGACATCGGCGGCTGCGATCGAGACCTTCGAGGCATCGACGCCGCCATCCTCGAGCTCACGCTTCGCCGTTTCGAGCTTGTCGACGGTGCGCCCACACAGGGTCACCGACGCCCCCTCGGACGCGAGCGCTCGAGCGATCCCGAGGCCAATGCCCTACCCTCCACCGGTGATGAAGGCATGCGAACCACTCTGCGAATTGGGCTGTGAGCTCGTCACGACTTCTCCTCTGCGACAGATGGGCGAAGCGATGTCGACGAGCCGGCCGACCAATCGGTCACGAAGCGGTATCGGTCACCGCGAATCAAGGTGGTGCGCCACTCGACCGGGTCGCCGTCTCGGGTGCCGAGGCGTTCGAGGTAGAAGGCGGCGTCGGCCTTGCGAAGGCCCAGGCGGTTCCGGTCGCCGGCCGGCGGGATGATCGGCGTGAGCCGCTCCCAGCCCTGGTTCGGGACGGGGGCGCCTGCCTTGCGGAGCTCGTCGTAGAGGGCGGTGTGCTGCCAGTCGACGTCCAACAACGGTTGAGCGATCGACAACGGCAACCAGGCGCGGTCGACGGCGAGCGGCTGGCCGCCGGCGAGGCGGAGACGGGCCAGGAGAAACAGATCGGTGTCTTCGGCGACGCCCAGGTGGGTGGCGGCGGCGAGGTCGCGCACCACGCCGAGTTCGAGCACCTCGCTGGTCTGCTCGACGCCGCTCGACTCGACCGATTGGAACAGGCTGTAGAGCGTGCCGAGCGACTGCTCGAACTCGGCCCGGTTGACCACTGTGCCGCGGCCTCGTTCACGCTTGAGCACGCCGGTCTTGTTGAGGTGGCGGATGGCCTCGCGGACGGTGTGGCGACTCACCTCATAGGTGGTGGTGAGGTCCTGATCGGTCGGGAACACGCCGTCATCGAACTCGCCGGAGTCGAGACGACGCTTGAGATCGGCCTCGAGTTGTGCCCACAGCGGGAGCGGACTCGACCGGTCCAACTCGATACTCGCCATCGTCGATCCACCTCGCTCTGCGTACGGACAATCGTGCAAAGTAGGCCAATTGACTGCCGATTCCACGGACGGGCCCAGCCGTGTCAGAACGAGCTGTCAGAACGATGTGTCAGAGCGAGGTGTCAGAACGACGGGGCTCAGAACGACGGGACGGTCATCAGGCGAGCGACTTGGCGAACCAATGATCGGCGTACGGATTGTCGTTGTACCGCTCGATCGGCTCGTACCCGCAGCGTCCGTACATGGCGATCGCCTCGGTCAGGGCCGCGTTCGTGTCGAGCACGACGCGCTCGCATCCGAGCTCATCGGCCACTGACTCCAACGCCGCGAGCAACCGCTTGCCGAGACCGAGACCGCGGGCATCACCAGACACCCACATCCGCTTGATCTCTGCCGTCTGAATGCGTGCTGTCCGAGTGTCTGCTGTCTGATTCCCTGTATCGAGGTCGAGATGGAGGACGCCGCCACAGCCGATGACCATTCCCGAGCGCCGGGCCACGACGAACGCACCGCCCGGTGGGCTCATGGCTGCTGCGTCGTTGTCGACTCCGCCGTCGCTTCGATCGAAGCCGGCGCGAAACCGCTCGTCGAGCTCCTCGAAGTACGCGTTCATCGCCCGCTGTGCGTCCGCGGAGGTGGGCGAAACGACGTCGAACGACACGTCATCCCCATCGGCGGCAGCGCCATCTCCGACACCCCCAACAGCGGCACCACCATCTGCGGCACGGCCGGCTGGTTCGGTCACGTCTTCGACTCGCCCGCGAAGTTCGCAGCGATGCGCTGCTGGAGGAAGTCCGCTGCAGTCACGGGTTCGTAGCGACGCTGCGGGCCCTGGATGACGGCATCGCCATCGGCCTGGCAGAAGTAGGCCATCGAATAGCGCGGGCCGTCGTACTCGCCGGGGCGTGGCATCCGAACACGATGCAGAGTCGACGGCAGCAGATCGTCGCTCCAGCGCGTGAGCATGTCACCGATGTTGCAGGTGATCACTCCCGTCGCCGGCTCGACGCTCGTCCATGCAAGCTCCGACGCCTCACGACCCGGACAGACCTGGAGGCCGTGTTGGCCTGGCAGCTGATGGAGCAAGGTCAGGCAGTCGTAGTCGGTGTGTGCGCCGGCCCGCCAGTGCGCCGGACCGCCATCGGCGGCGAGCGCCTCGACCGGAAGGGCATCCATCGGGAGGTAGTGGAGCAGCCGCAACGTCGACTGAAAGTGGGGCGATGCGAGATCGTGTCGCTCGGTGAAGAAGTCAGCGGGAAACCCGAGCTTGTGGGCAAAGCACCGAAGCACGCGCATGCCGAGCGCATGGTTCGACCGTTCGAACGCGAGCATCGCCTCCCGGAACCCGGGAAACTCCTCGTCGGTCGGCCACAGATCGAGCGGCTCCATGCGGGGAACCGTGATCTGGTACGTCTCTTTCTCGTCCTTCGTTCCGGTCGACGGCCGAACCTGCGACCGGTACTCCCACCCCGAGTTCGTCCCGGGTTGCATCGGTCGCCGTTCCTTCACCGCCGTCGGCAACGCGAAGAACCGCTCGGTCCAATCGAACGCAGCATCGACAACCGCTTGGTCGACGCCGTGGTTCACGATCTGGAAGAAACCACAGTCCACCGCGGCATCCCAGATCTCATCGGCGATCGCCTCGAAGCGGTCGTCGTAATCGCGCAGGTCGATGCGGCGAATCTCCCGATCGACCTCGACACCCTCGCCGCCGAACGTTCGCTCTCGAGCGAGTTCCGGCTCTGCAGAATCGCTCCCTATCGGACTGTCGCTACCGACCGAACTGTCGCTACCGACCGATGGCGTGCTCATCCGAGCATGGTGCCATCGATGGCATGAGCACACGAGACGACAGTGTGACGATCGCGATTCCGAGGAGTAACAACGCCAACCCCGCCGAAGCAAGCAGTCCACTGGTCGTTCCGGTCTCGGGCAGTGTGGGGGCGG
>CALLIQ010000386.1 GCA_938008925.1 uncultured Acidimicrobiales bacterium | reverse complement strand
ATCGATCAGGCCCGAGATGGCGAGAATCCGGATCTGGTTGCTGGCATCGACCTCTTGCGCGAGTTCAGCCTCTTGGGCGCGTTCATCGCTGGCACCGGCTGGTGCGGCGATGGTGATGAGCAAGGAGAGACCGACGAAGGCGAGACCGAGTAGGCGCAGCATCGGCATGCGCGACATGAACGGCGCCCGACGGCTCACTCGATAGCCAGGAGCCTCGGGCCCGGCCGCTAGCCTCCGTTGCGGTGGCCGCATTCTTCGCTGCATCTCACATCCTGATCGTTGCGGGGAAAGGGGGCGTGGGAAAGACAACGGTAGGGGCATCGCTGGGTGTCGCGTCTGCTCGGAGCGGACTCGACACACTGCTGGTCGAACTCGAGGGTCATTCCACGCTCGGCCGGGCGTTCGGACACGACGAGCTCCCCTACGAAGACGTCGATGTCTCCGGTGATGATCCCGCCATTGAGAGCAGCGGCGGCAGGCTTCGGGCCCGGCGAATCACGCCAGACGATGCGCTCGCCGACTACCTGACGGGGCATGGCATGTCCCGCATCTCGGGTCGCCTCACCGACAACGGCACCATCGACGTGGTCGCCACCGCAGCACCGGGCATTCGCGACCTGCTGGCCCTCGGCAAGATTCGCCAGATCACCGCCGAGGCGGACCGCCCCGACCTGATCGTGGTCGACGCACCAGCGTCTGGCCACGCCCTCACCTTCCTCCGGGCGGCCACCGGATTGGCCGAGGCGGGGGCGGAAGGGCCGGTCAAAGAACAGGCCGATCTCGTGGCTGCGATGCTGGCCGACGCCGATCAGTGTCAGGTCATGCTCGTCACGCTGCCGGAGGAGACGCCGGTGTCGGAGCTGGTCGAGACGGCGTTCAGTCTCGAAGACGACGTGGGGATCGCGCTCGCCCCGCTCGTGGTCAACGCCATGACGCCGTCGATCCCCGGCCTCGACACCGAACTCGAGGCGCTGGAGAAGCGGATGGGTCCGCGGGGTTCGAAACTCGATCGAGCTCGGCTCAAGGCCGCGAAGCTGCGACTTCGCCAACAGGCCAACCAGGCCGGCGAGGTCGAACGTCTGACCGGTGAGCTACCGCTCCCGAGGATCGAGCTCCCCCGCCTGCAACGAGCGGGCCTCACCAGGGCCGACATCGACGGGCTGGCCGACATCGTGACCGAGCAACTCGAACGGCTCGAGCACGCCGGGCTGCTCGGCAGCGACGAATGAGCACCGATCGGAGGACGCCGCGTCCCGACCCCTTGGCGACCGCAGACGTGATCGTCTGCGTCGGCGCTGGTGGCGTGGGCAAGACAACGTCGGCCGCAGCGGTCGGAGTCGCTGCGGCCAAGGCCGGACGGCGAGCGGTCGTGTTGACGGTCGACCCAGCGCGACGGTTGGCCGATGCGCTCGGACTCAACAGTCCCGACGAGTCAGCCGCCGCATCCGATGACGAGCAAGCCGGCACGGTCGGCAATGAGGCCCGCAAGATCAAGGGCCGGTGGGGCAAGGGGGGCGAGCTCTGGGTGGCGATGCTCGACCCGGCCGAGACGTTCGACGCCCTGATCGCCGAGCACGCCGCAACCCCGGATCAGGCCGAGGCGGTGCTCGCGAACCGGATCTACCAGAACCTCACCAGCAGCCTCGGCGGCACCAACGAATACATGGCGGCCGAGCGTCTGCGTGCCCTTCACCTCGACGATCGCTTCGATCTCGTCGTGATCGACACGCCACCGGCCAGCCATGCCATCGACCTGCTCGACAGCCCCGGACGGCTCACCCGCTTCGTCGATCACCGGCTCTATCGGTCGATCCTGGCGCCGAAGAAGGGCCTGTTCCGGGCGGTCAACGCAGCCACCCAGCTGGCGGTTCGCATGGTCTCGAAGGTGGTCGGCACCGACCTGCTCACCGACGTGATCGACTTCTTCGCCGCCTTCGAAGGCATGGACGAGGGTTTCCGTCAACGAGCCGCCGAAGTATCGGATCTCCTCGTCGCCGACGGCACCGCCTACGTGTTGATCACCGCTGCACGCGAGACGGCGATCGCCGAGTCGGCGTGGATGGCCCAGAGCCTCGCCGAACGGTCGATCCATCTCGACGCTGTGGTGGTCAACCGCCTCACACCCGACGTCGGCATCGACGAGCTCGGTGAGCTCGACCCAGCCACGCCGGCGCTCGATCGGAACCTCGCCGAGCACCTCGAGATGCGCGCCGCCGAGCGCGCTCTCATCGATTCGTTCGTGGCGACGACGGGGTCAGACGACACAGGACCGACGGTGATCACGATCGACGAACAAGACGAGCCAGTCGCTGATCTTCGGGGCGTGCGCGCCGTCGCCGACGAGCTGGCCGCCGGCTGGCGCTGAGCTCAACCCATCGGCAATCTCGGGCGGCCAAAAGGCGAACCTGCGATTCCACACCGGGGCCTTTGTACGGTCGCGCCTATGCCTCTCGGTGGCCCTCCCAGCTACGTCAGATTCGACCAAGACCGAGCCCGTCGTGAGCTACGTGGTCGCCTTGCCGATGAACACCAAGTCGGCAGAGCCGCTACTGATCGGCCTCTACTTCGAAGACACCAACGATGCCGAAGGGCTCGTCATCGAAAGCGTCGAGCAGGTCGACCGCTTGAAGTGAGCCGCTACTTCTCGGCCTTGGCCTGACGTCGCGCATCGTTGCGTGCTTCGATCTCATCGAGTTGCGACGAGCTGACGTGGAACGTCTCGCGTGCATGAGAGTCCATCGCGCTGCGGAGATATTCGCTTCGGCGCTCGGGCTCGGCCATGGCGAAGATCATACCTCTTCGGTATGTCAGCGCCGAAGCGAAACTGCGCTCAGGCGAGCTACTCGCCGTCGTCGTCGAGGGCCTCTTCAGCTTCTTCGACGCTCTCGGTGACCGGAACGATCCGGTCGAAGCCGGTGGTGTGAAGCAGCCGGATGAGGCCGGGGTTGTCGCAGGCCACCGCAACGGCGCCGTCGGCTTCACGGGCACGGCGGATGCCGCCGATGAGCGCACCGAGACCGGCGGAGTCCATGAACGGCACGCTGGAGAGATCGATGAGCAGGCGCGGCTTGCCAGCCAGCTCTGCGAGGGCTTCGCGGAAGCCACTCACGGTGTACGCATCGAGCTCGCCCGAGGGGCGGCAGAGCGTGTAGTTGTCGGTTTCTTCGATGTGAATCTCGAGCACGGCGAGCGTTCTCCTTCTTGCCGACCGTCCGGGGGTGGGTGGGCGGTCGGTGTTCGATTGCCAGTCGCAACCGACTGACGGATGCTAGCGCTCAAACGAACAACCATGGCCGGCGGTTCCCGCAAGGAAGGGTTGGGGATACCCTTCCGGCTGTGACCGCCGTCCTTCTCGCCACCGATTCCGACGCCGTCTTCCACGAGATCGACGCCGCACTCGCCAGCTCAGAGACCGAGGTTTGGCGGGTTCGGCGGGGTGCAGACGTGCTCCCGACCATTCAGGCCAAGAATCCCGACCTGGTCCTGCTCGATCTGCAGATCGGCAACATGGGTGGCGTGGCCACGTGCCTCGCCATCCGGCAAGAAGAAGGGTTCGACCGCCTCGATGAGCGCCCGGTCGCCCTCCTGCTCGATCGTTCGGCCGATGTGTTTCTCGCTCAGGAAGCGGGAGCCGATGGCTGGCTGGTGAAGCCACTCGACGCGTTGCGGCTCAAACGACTGGCCGCCCAGCTCCTCGCCGGGGAATCGGTTTTCGAGGGCGTTTCCTCCACGAGCTGAGATAGTCTGTCGGCTCACGTCGAGCCCGCTTCGGTGGGCGCGACGGGCCACACGGGTTGTGGCGCAGCTTGGTAGCGCGCCTCGTTCGGGACGAGGAGGTCGGGAGTTCAAATCTCCCCAACCCGACAACAGAAGAGTGTTTCCTTCTCTGGGGCTGTGCCGATCGGTGCAGCCTCGTTCTGTTCTCGGCCCGCGCCGCTCCGACGCGAAACCAGCGGGCACCACGCGAACCAAGCGACCGTGCAAGCTCAGATGATGGTGGTCGACTCCGGGATCGCTGATCCGCCCGATCGCTCGTGGGCTTCCCAGGCGCCGGCCAGACGCGCGACCGCTTCACGCAACAGGTCTTCCTCGATGCAGAACGGCACACGCACGTGCCGATCGGTTCCGACCGACGTGGAGAACTCCGACTCCGTTGCGATCGCCACACCATGGCGAGCAGCG
>CALLIQ010000385.1 GCA_938008925.1 uncultured Acidimicrobiales bacterium | reverse complement strand
ACGGTTGGGCGCGAGGCGGTACCGTCGCGCTCGTGACCTGTGAGAGCTGTGGAAGCGACGACGTCGGCGGGTTGACCGAGGTGCAGCGGATCTACGTGACCCCGGCCGCCTGGGACACCGAAGAGAAGGTGAAGCCCGCCGAGGGCACGGAGCACTGGTGCGACACCTGCATGCTCCACTACCCCCACCAGGTCATCGAGTCCGCCTGACCCGCTCCACCCTGGCCGGCGTCACCTCGGCCAGCTCGCGGCGATGTTGGCAGCCGCTTCTGGCACCGTCCTGTTGCCGCCGACAAGCGCTGTGCCCTCCGTCCAGAACGTGCCGGTGCCGACCTCGAGTGGCATCAGGTCAGATGCGTCGGGATGGAGACCATCGCCGTTGGCGAGGATCTCGAGAAACGAGCGCTCGATCGGTTGGTAGAGATCGGTGTCGATGCCTTCGGCGGCGGACAAGAAACCGGAGATTCCGCCGGTTCGTTCGGCCTGCGCCGCTTGCCGAGCATCGGCGTACTCGGTCGAAGCCATGTAGTCGAGCACGGCCCACACCTCCGGCCTGTCGGCATGAACACCTGCGACCGTTCCGGCGATGAGTACCGGCCGACCCGTGTCCGCAGGGAAGTAGAACGCGTCGACCGCGTCTTCGCCGCCGCCGCCCAGCGGGGTCGATGCGGGGAAGAAGGAGGCGAAGAAGCTCGCCTGTCGGTGCATGAGGCAATCGCCGTCGAGTAGCGGTTGTGCGTTGTCGGCGAACGACGTGGACGCAATCGAGCCGCCTGAAGCGAAGACCATGCCGGGGGTGTTCCACAGGTCGATGACGGCGGCCATCTGCTCGATCACGACCGGGTCGTCGAAGGTGAGGTCGCCAGCGATCCATTGCCGATACGCCTCGGGACCCGCAGAGCGCAGCATCATGTCCTCGACCCAGTCGGTGTACGTCCAGCCGGTCGCCTGACCAGATTCGATACCGACGCACAACGGCGTTTCGCCGTCGGCGATCATCGTGTCGGTGAGATCGAGGAACTCCTGGAGTGTCGTGGGGACGGAGTAGCCGCGTCGGGCGAAGGCCTCGGGCTGGTACCAAACGACGGACTTGGGCTCGACTTGGATCGGCATCGCGTACTGGACGCCGCCGATCGCGCCGACGTCGAGGAAAGCGCTCGGCCAATCCGTCGCGTCGACGACACTCGCCGGAACCGGCATGACCGTTCCGGTCTCGACCAGCTCACCGAAGATGCCGAGGTTCGGGTAGAGAGCGATGTCCGGAGGGCTCCCGGCTGCAGCCTGTGCCCTGATGTCGCTCGTGAAGTCGGCGGATCCCGTGTAGGTGATCGTCATGCCATTGTCCGTTGCGAAGACGTCGAGCGCGTCTTGGATCGCTCCTGCAGCTGCGTCGGACGTGTCAGGGCCGGTGATGGTGACCACAGTGCCGGCGAAGGCATCGGTCGGTTCGGTCGCTTCGGTCGTCGAGGCTTCGTCCGCTTGTGTGGTCTCGGCTCGATCCGGCTCGTTCCCGTCAGATCCGTCGGTCGGTGCGACGGCCGCCGACAACGTTGCGTCCGTGCTCGACGCCTCGGTGTTCAACTGCGGGTCATCGGAACGAAGAAGCGATGCACCGACCGCGATCGCGACGAGTGAGATCGCTGCGACGACGGCGACCGCCGCAATCGTGAGCGTCCGTCTCGGTGATGTCGAAGACGGAGGCTCCTGCACCTCCGTTGGGTTCAGGTCCGGAACCTCGTGAAGGGTCGCTGGTGTCGCCTCGGTCGGACCATTCACTGGCGGGGACGGGGGGACGTTCCCCTCGGGGAGGCGAGGAGCCTCGACGCGTGTGGGTGGCGAGACGATCGGCGGCGCCGGGGCAACGGGCGTGTCGGCCTCGAGCGGTGGCTCGACGACCGTCTTGAGCGAGATGGTGGCGGCACCCCGGGCAACGGCGTTCTTCGGATCACCGTCAGCGAGAACCGGTCGTGCGAGACGGTCGACGAGCATGCGTTGGACGGCCGGAATGCGTGACGAGCCGCCGGCGAGCAGGATGGCGTCGACGTCGTCGAGCGTGAGCCCGGCTCTGGCGAGCGACTGCTCGACGGTCGCCATCGCCGCCTCGAGCGAGTGCTCGATCATCTGCTCGAACGTCGGGCGGGTCAGAACGATCTCGTGTTCGTCGCCAGCGATGTTGATCGCAATCGTCGACGACTCTGCAGACGACAAGAGCTCCTTGGCGTCGCGACACTCGGCTCGAAGTCGAGCGAGCGCCTTGAGGCCCTCTGGGGTTTCGCCAACCGTGAACGGATCGACGTCGATCTGATCGCAGACGAACGAGAGGATCGCCTCGTCGAGATCGACGCCTCCGAGGCGCTCGAGACCGATCGGTTCGCCGATGCTCTCGAAGCCGGCGCCGTCGACCACGACGATCGAAGTGTCGAAGGTGCCGCCTCCGAAGTCGAACACGACGAGACGGGCGCGATCGGAAAGACGGTTGAGTGATGCGTAGTGGCTCGCCGCCGCCAGCGGTTCGGCGAGAAGGTGGCAGTCGAGCGATGCGAGCTGGGCGGCTTGGCGTAACGCGTCGAGTTTGTAGTCGCCCCAGGACGCCGGGTGAGTCAGCACGATCGAGGACGGCGGACCGCCTTCCATTTCGCCGGTGCGTTCGACGACCATTCGCAAGATCTCGGCGGACAGGCGTTCGGGCGACCACGGCTTGCCACCCACGACGATGGGGGTCGGGTCGCCGAAGCGACGCTTGAAGTTCCGGATCAGCGTGCTCGGCGCGTGGCGAGCGTGGTGCTCGGCTGCATCACCGACGAGAACGCCATCGTCGGTCACGGCGACCACCGAGGGAATCTCCGGTTGGCGAAGACCGAGGGGCACGAGGCGCGTGACGCCGTCGCGGTGCACGGCTGCGGCCGTGTACGTGGTTCCGAGATCGATCCCCAAGCGGTATGTCAACGCGTCTTCCTACCCTCGATGCCGCCGATCGCCGCCAGGCGTCGCGGGGCGATGCTACAACGCGGCCCCCGGCGCGGTGATGGCGCGACAGGGTCGGCGAACCCCGGTGGCGGAGCCTGTCGCGGAGCGATCCGCCGCCACATTCACGTCGTGGAGCGCTTCCCCGCCACATCTGGCGGCCAACCGCTCCGCCACCGGGGTCGCGAGCTGGTGGTTCGGCCGGAGGCCGACAGCGGTGAGCATTCGAGTCGGGTCGGCGGAGCCGGGAGTGCGACAGCGCTCCAAAGGTGACTGTCACAGGCCGTCTCTAGTGTGGTGAATCACACCAGTTGGGGTGGCTCGCCGCCCCGCTAGCATCACGGGGTCCTGATCGCGGCACCTTCTCTGAAGGGGCTCACACGATCAAACCCTGCCCTCGACCGTCGGGGGCCCCGGCGGCAGCGTCGGGTCCACAGGGAGGTGATGTACGCAGATGCGTGCTTACGAACTGATGATCATTTTCACACCCGACACCGATGAATCGGCTGTTCAGGTGCAGATCAACAAGCTCGGCGACTTGGCAAAAGACGCCGGTGGAACCCTCGAGAAGATCGATAAGTGGGGCGTTCGTCGCTTCGCTTACGAGATGAAGAAGCACAACGAAGGCTTCTACGTCGTCCTCGAGTTCCTGGCTCCGAACGAGCTGGTGGAGATCGACCGCACACTGCGGCTCGCGGACGAAGTCATCCGCCACAAGTTCATCCGGTTGCCGCTCGGCGAAGCCCACAAGCGTGGCCTCGCTGGGGCGTCGGCCTGAGCAGGGAGTCAGCATGGCTGTAGACAACGCGGTCACCATTACCGGCAACTCGGGCCGCGAGCCCGAGCTGCGATTCACCCCGAGCGGTCAGGCCGTCGCCAACTTCGGCGTCGCCGTGAGCCGCCGCTGGCAGAACCGCCAGACCCAGGAATGGGAAGAGGCGACGTCGTGGATCGACGTCACCTGTTGGGGTCAGCTCGCCGAGAACGTCTCCGAGACGGTCGGCAAGGGCACGCGAGTCACCGTCACCGGTCGACTCGATCAGCGTTCCTGGGAAAACCAGGAAGGCGAGAAGCGTTCAAAGGTCGAGATCGTCGCTGACGATGTCGCCGTGAGCCTCCGCTGGGCCACCGCCTCCGTGCAGCGCAACGAGCGCAGCGAAGGCGGCGGCAACTATGGCGGCGGTGGCGGCGGCAACTCCGGCGGCGGTCAGCAAGGCAATCAAGGAGGGGGCGGCGGTCGGTCGTTCGGCCCGTCCGGCGGCGATGGCGGGCGCCAGAATCCCCCCGCCTATTCACCCGATGAGGAGCCGTTCTAATGGCAAAGTCACGTAGCACGCGTCGGGCAAAGCCCAAAGACGCCAACCGTCGCTCGAAGAAGAAGATCAGCCCGCTCGCAAGCGAAGGCATCGACTACCTCGACTACAAGGACGTCGACACGCTTCGTCGTTTCATGTCCGACCGAGCCAAGATCCGAGCCCGTCGTGTGTCGGGCAACGATTCCCAGCAGCAGCGTGTGGTCGCTCGTGCCATCAAGAACGCTCGCGAGATGGGCCTCCTTCCGTACGCCAGCCGGGTCACCACCCAGCGTCGTGGTCCTCGTCCCGACAAGGGTGAGCGAGGCGATCGCGGTGATCGTCGACCACGCGACGAGCGGCCAGATGACGCAGCGAACGACGATGCTGCAGCAGCTGCCGACAACGAGGCAGTGGAAGCAAGCCAGGTCGAGTCAACCGAGACCGTCGGTGCTGTCGAGGGGGAGAGCTGATGCGAGTCGTTCTCCACGAAGCCGTCAAGAACCTGGGCAACCGAGGCGATGTCGTCGACGTCGCCGACGGCTACGCCCGTAACTACCTCATTCCCCAAGGCAAGGCGCAGACTGCCAACTCCGGCGTCGAGGCTCAGGCCGAGTCGATGCGCAAGGCCTGGCAGCTCCGCAACGCGAAGGACCGTGAGGCAGCAGAAGAAATCGCCAAGGTGCTCGTCGCCCGTCCCGTCACCGTGACGGCTCGTGCCAGCGCCGAAGGCAAGCTGTTCGGCTCGGTGTCGGCTGCCGACATCGTCGCCGCCACGCTCGAGCAGACCGGTGTCGAACTCGAGCGCAAGATGCTCGTGCTCGACGAGGGCATCCGTGAGGTCGGCACCCATTCGGTGATGGCCAGCCCCCATGACGAGGTGCAGTTCCCCGTCACGGTCGAGGTCGTCAGCACCTGATTCGGCCCCGGCCGGTCACCAACCGTGAACAACCTCCACTGTCTGTGGATACCGATGCTCCGACAAGGAGCTATCCACAGCAGTGGGGGGTTGTCCACGCACTTGTCCACACTCGGGGACGAATCTGAGGATTTGCTCTTTTTTCGTCGCGCCCCTGGTTTCAGGGCCGGCGCGGCCATCTCCACATGACTGTGGATGAACTGGCAAGACATCCACAGGTTTCCCACACGATTTCGAGCGGAACGCACAGCTTTGAGGTCTAGGACTCCACAAGCGGTCTGAGAGAGGATCGAACCCATGAGCGACGAACCGCAGCCAAACGACGACGGCCACCCTCCGTCCGATGAGGATTGGCAGCCAATGGGCGGTGGGTTCAACGCCGGGGGGTTCAGCGGCAACTCGTTCGATGACGCGCCACCGCCTCGCGGCGGGCGAGCACGCCTCGATCGGGTACCGCCCCACAACCTGCGAGCCGAGGAATCGGTCCTCGGTGCCATGTTGCTCAGCCGTGAAGCCATTGCCGACTCGGTCGAGGTGCTCGAAAGCGAGCACTTCTACAAGCCGAGCCACGGCCACGTCTATGACGCCATCGTCGGTCTCTACGGCTCGGGCGAGCCGGTCGACGCGGTCACGGTCGCCGAGGAGCTCCGCCGAGCGGGATTGCTCGAAGCCGTCGGCGGCCCGGCGCTGCTGATCGACCTGCAGGCCAACACACCCGCCGTGTCCAACGCCGGGTACTACGCCAACATCGTCGAGGAGCACGCGCTGCTTCGTCGCCTCATCTCGGTCAGCAACGAGATCGCCGAGATGGCCTATGAGGTTCCCGACGATGTCGTGAAGGCGGTCGACGACGCCGAGGCTCGCATGTTCGACGTGGCGCAGCGCCGTGTCGCCAACACCACTGCGGAGATCAAGGATCTGCTCTCCGCAAACCTCGATCGCCTCGAGATGCTCTACGAGCAGGGCGACTCGATCACCGGGATTCCCTCCGGCTACCACGATCTCGACGAGCTGATGTCGGGCTTGCAGCGCAACGCGCTCTACGTCGTCGGCGCCCGACCCGCGATGGGCAAGACCGCATTCGGTCTCGGGATGGCGGCGAACGCAGCCATGAAGTCGAACAAGCCAGTGCTCATCTTCAGCTTGGAGATGGGTCAGCTCGAGCTCTCACAGCGAATCTTGTGCTCCGACGCTCGCGTCGACGCCACCAGGGTCAAGACCGGCAAGCTCGACGAGGCAGACTGGAACCGGATCAGCCACAGCGTCGGCCGACTGGCCGAGGCGCCGATCTACATCGATGACAACCCGCAGGTCACCGTCATGGAGATCCGGGCCAAGGCTCGACGACTCAAGAGCCGGGTCGGGGATATCGGGATGATCGTCGTCGACTACATCCAGCTCATGACCGGTCGCTCCAACGCCGAAAGCCGCCAGGTCGAGGTGTCCGAGATCAGTCGAAATCTCAAGATTCTCGCCCGCGAGCTCGAGTGCCCGGTGGTCGCGCTCGCTCAGCTCAACCGTGGGCTCGAACAGCGCCAGGACAAGCGCCCGATGCTGTCGGATCTTCGTGAGTCCGGTGCATTGGAGCAGGACGCCGACGCGGTGATGTTCTTGTATCGGGACGAGATCTACAACCCCGATTCCGAACAGAAGGGCGTCGCCGAGGTCATCGTCGCCAAGCACCGAAACGGCCCGACGGCAACGGTGAAGCTCGCCTTCCTCGGCCACTTCACGCGGTTCGAGAACATGAGTCGTCGCCCGGGTCCTGGCGGTGGTGGTCCTGGAGGCGGGGGCGGTGCACCCGGCGGTGGGGGAGCACCCGCCGAAGAGTTCTGATTCCGCACCGGCGACGGGCAACGAGCGCGACAGGCAACGGGTGGGAACTCTCTCCGGCGCTGGGGCGTTGACCCTCTGTGCGCATCGGTGGGTCCTCGACAACCAGTTTCTCAGGCCGCTTCGACGGTCGAAGGCTCATCGCCAGCATCCGCCGCGAGCTCAGCTGGCACTCGCTCGGTTGGATCGCACCGTCACTGGCACTCGCGCTGATTCTCGGCACCACCGTCGGCTCTCCCTACGGATGGCTCTTGTACTGGGGCTTCAACGTGGCCGGCGTGTGGATGTACTGCGATGCGAACGGCACGAACAAGCCCCGCATGCAGCGAGCGCTCAAGGTCGCGAGCTTCATCCTCTTGCCGTCGGGGGTTCTTGGCCTTCTCGCCGGCGGTGGTCCGCAGAGCTTCGCCTATTCGGCCAGGGGCGTTGACCCGACCCGTGCGACACGGAGCCCAGGGGTCACCTCGTCGGCGTCGGAGATGCCAGCTCTGTGATCAGTTGCCGGTGGCTGGCTGTTCGAACACGGCGGGGGGCGGCGCGTCAACGCCGGTACTCGCCTCGGCCTGAGCGGTGCTGACCACACCGGCGAGTGCCAGGCAGGCAGCGCCGCCGAGCAGCACCATGTAGATCAGGCCGGTCTTGTTCTCGGAACGGTCACGCTCGATCTGGGCGGCGAGTTGCTCGCGGGCCTCGATCGTGTCGGTCAGCTGAGTGCTGGTCGACTTGGAAGACGACCCGATGCCGGTGGTGGATCGACGGACGCCTCGGCGCTGGCGCGCCGGCGCGTCGAGCACGGCGGTCGACGCCGCAGTGCTCGTCTGGAGTTGGGACTGTGCGTCGGTCCGTGCGTCGGTCCGGGTGAGTGACATGGAAGCCATCCGTTCGTTGCCTCTGAAAACGGCACGATGTCGGCGTCTCTTGAGGAGTTGGGCGAAATCACCTGAGCTCGCCGGCATCGCTCAGCTCAGCAGGGTCGCCAAGGCCCACACGGTTGCGATCAGACCGATCGCCATCTGCACGACGCTGCGCCCGACGGGGGGCCTCTCAAGCGCACCCTCCGCACGTTCCGCCGGTGGGCGGATGAACGCTGCAGCAGTGCCGAACAGCAGCGCGGCGCCGATAGCGAGGGTGAGGAACGGGAGCAGATCGTCGCCGAGGAAGAACTCGCTTTCACCCTCCGCCGCGACGGTCGCGAGGCCGTGAGCAACGGCATCGTTCGTTTGGCCCAACCGCATCCGAATCCCTTCGAAACTTCCGAAATTGGCCCTCAAGTCTTCGACGGCCATCGCCGATGCTATTCACACACCGGTGGTCATCGCCCTCACCGGTTCATGGGGCAATGAGCGGGGGGTGCCACTCCCTCCACACACGCATCGCCACCGACACCTTCGGGTGTCGGAGCTCGGTACTCCTCGCTCGCCCTCCATGATCGACCTCGATCAAGCGTCCCGGCCCACCTCACAAGGTGGGCTTTTGTGTGCCCCGGCAGGTCACGGTGGGTCGAGGTCACGGTGGGTCGAGGTCACTGTGGGTCGAGGTCACTGTGGGTCGAGATCGCGAGCGACGACGTCGGTACGGATCTCCGTCGCCTCGAAGCGCCGGACCCTGTCCTCACCGCGCCACTGAGCGGTTTGTGCGAGTGCCCCAGTCGCTGCATCGAAGCACCAGACCGAGATCTGACCCCAGCGAAGAATGGGTGAGGGTTCGGCCGCGACGGCCCGCCAACACCCGTCACCGTCGTCGAACAGGTCGTAGGTCGGCGACTCACCGCTGAGCCGGTCGGTGAACTCGACGAGTTGTTCCTCGATCGACGGAGCGGGCACGGGGTCGGTGCACAGGAACTGTCCGTCCAGCAGGTCACACGACCGTTGCCCCTCCGGGCCGGTCACGAGTGCATTCGTCCCGACCTGTTCGATGCGCCGATCGCCGAGCGTCGCCCGACGCACGTCGATCGATCCGGTGATCTCGCCGATCGCTTCGATGGGGTCGACACCGTTGGTCGGGTCGACACTGAGGGTCTGTTCTCGTCCCACGACGACGACGTCGAGCTCTTGGCTCGCGACCCAAACGTCGAGGAACGCCTCGACGTCGCCATCGGAGAGGCGGGTGCCTGTCGCTGGCTGACTCGTCGCTGGCTGGCTCGCCGCCGGCTCGCTCGCTTCCCCGACCCCCGGCGTCGGCTCGTTTGCTCCGTCGTCCGCGGTGACGGTGAACCACACCGCGACGATCACCGCACCGATCACCACGGCGAGCGCGACTTCGAGGACTCGGCGGTTCACGGCGGTCAGTATCGCTCGTCATGGCGTCACCACCCTGCAGCCCCGGTGGCGACATGTTGAGGCGACGGATCGAGTCGGAGTGGGGATCGGGTCAGGGGGTGGTGACGAGCTCGGTCCCCGGGTGGTGCGCGACCCAGGCGAACCAGAAGGTGTCGAGGTGTTCGACTGGTGTGAGCCTGGCCCCGGCGAGCGGCCCGTCGATCGCATGGCCGAACAGGTTCCACGTGCTGTTGGTCTCGGCATCGACGAATCCGTCGGCGGTTGCGGTGAACGTGAGCGGTTGCCCGTCGAGCTCCACCTCGAAGACGCCGCTCGCTCCAATGTCGTCGCCGGCGGTGATGTCGGCTCGCTGAAGTGGTGAGTTGGTGCCGGCTCGCCAGAACGCGACGACGGTCTCGTCGCCCAACGCGAGCTCGACGACCCCGGTTTCGGCCAAGAGGTCGGTTGGGATCGACGTGGCCGCTCCACCTGGCCGTCGCACGCCGACGACCCTGCTCATCGGTGGAATCGGTTCGGGGATCTCGGTCGAGAAGAATCCCCGCAGTGGGCGTTCGGCCTGGTCATAGCCGGAATAGCGGTTCTGTCCATAGGGCTTGTCGAAGCCGCTGTTTCGATCGAGCACGTCGGCCTGCGGGTGGGCATCGAGCGCGTCGGCCCATGACGAGGTCACGAGTGGGACGAGCTCGAGCTGACTCCCCATGAGTGTGCCGACGAC
>CALLIQ010000384.1 GCA_938008925.1 uncultured Acidimicrobiales bacterium | reverse complement strand
CTCGGCCCGAGCACCGCAGCGGTGGTGAAGCGCGGGTCGTCGACGGTGAAGGTCGCTGCGTCGCGCATCGACTCCAGTGCCAGGTCACGACGTGTGATGAACCAGCCGCCATAGGCGGGGAGCCACGTGACGGGTTCGGCGGCTCGAAGCCGGTCGAACGCGTCGTAGGGCGCCGACTCGAGTTCGGCCTGGGTGATGGAACTCCCGATCGGGAACGAGTTGCGGTGGTCGGTCATCGCACGACTCAACCCCCGAGCGGGGCCCGTTGTTTCACGACTATTGCGTCGGGCCAGATCAGATCAGCCGGTCAGACAGTTCAGTCAGCCAGCTCAGCTCAGCGACTGCAGCCAGTCAGTTCACCGGCAGGCCGGTGCGGCGAGCGAACTCCGGATGGTTGGCGACCTCGAGCATGAACGCCACGATGTCGAACGTGCCGTCGAACGTTCGGTCGAACCACACGTTGAGGGTCGCGTAGACCGAGTCCGGCGCACCATTGCCGAACCGGGTCGAGATCACGAAGCTGACCACGTTCGGAGTACTCCCGGCGTTGCGCAGCTCGGCGAACTCGGGAGCCTGCGCGAGTGCGCCGGCGATCGAAGAGACGGGCACTCCGGCGTCTAGCTGGGAGACCCAGTTCGCGATCTCGGCATCGGTCGGCGCTCGATCGAAGAACGCCCGATAGAGACGGCGTACTTGCGCCTCGCCGACCGACATCGGCGCCGATGTGTTGGTCGTTGCGGCGAACTCGGCCGATTCGCTGAACCCAGTCATGACCGAGCCGCGCGACACGCCAGCGGCCAACCGGCCGACCCAGAAGGCTCGACCCTCGGCGTCGGGACTGCGGCCGAGCACGTTCGAGTAGACGAGGTCGATGAACGATCCGTCGTCGAGCGAGCCGTACGTCGTCATGAACTCGGGGGACGACGCGAACGCTTGGCTGATGTCGGCCAGAGACAGTCCATCGACGCGGCGATCGATCCAATAGCCCAACCCTGCGGAGTCGGGAGCCCGGCCGAAGTAGGCGCGATACAGCCGTTCGATCTGGTCGTTGAGAACCGGCGGGGCGAACGAACCCGATGGCTTGCCATCCTCGTCCCAGACGTTGAAGGTCAGGCGAAACTCATAGTCGCCATCGAGGCCGAACGACTCGGAGAAACTGGTGAATGCCAGGCGACTGCCGTCGTCGTTCGCTGCCAGCAGCTGACTGAAACCGGCGTCAGAACCAGAACGTCGCTCGATCTCGCGCAGTGACCCATCGCCGGTGTCGATCGCGACGATCGACCGCTGCTCGAAGTCGGTACCGCGGTACTGAATGAGGAAGGCGGTCGAGCCATCCCCCGACAGCAGAAGCGGACCCTCGTAGTAGGCGAGGGGAAGGGTGTGCCGTTCGATCGTGTCGCCAGCCGGGCGCCAGACGACCAAGTCGGCCTCGGCCCGGTAGCCGTCGACACTGTCGCCGTACTCCAGCCACGAGACGACCTGTCCATCACGGGACGACAAGCCGACGTCGGCGAAGCCTCTGACGATTCGCTCGGTGAGCACGTCGGTGTCGAGATCGAGGTGAAACGCGACCTGGGTCGGGCCGACTTGTCTGCTGCCTGTGATTGCCGATCCGTCACCCGACACCTGCAGCCGCTGCTCGTAGAACGAGCTGAATCCTGGAGCGGCTCCGCTCGGTGTCGTGATTTCGGCCGTCACACCGTCGCGCCAGGCCCACAACGCAACGTCGGTCGTGTCGGTGGTGGACGTCGCTTGGAAGACGATCGTCGACGCGTCGGCCGATGACGCGACGAGAGCGTGGGTCGCTCCGGTCACGGTGCTCGAGACCGGTGTGGTGACGCCACTCGGCAGATCGTGGAGGTAGACGTCGTGCAGCCCGCCGTCGGCGTCGCCGCCGATCGTCTCGGACTGGCTCGTGATGATCAGTGTCGCGCCGTCCTCGGAGATCGTTCGCACGGAGGCGAACCCAGCAGGCAGCGTCAGAGCGGTCCGTTGGCCTGAGAACGCGTTGATGCTCGCGACCGTGCTCGCCTCGTCGTACACCAAGACGGTCGCATGACCTGCTGATGAGAACGACTCGTTCTCGGCCAGCTCGGCGACCTCGCTGACCCCGCCGACAGGCCCGTCTTGAGCACCCGCCGCGCCCGCGATGCCCCCGAGTGATCCGCCGACGAGCACCATGGCGACAAGCAGGAATCTGCGCACGTGTCGATGTGAGTCCATCTCGTGGAGTGTTGCATCGAGCCAACGTCGACGCGTGGACATCGCCGGCCGCAATGACGGCGCTCGGCCGCGTTCGATGTGTCAGGCTCGGCCCATGACTCGGAACGCAGATGGCGATCTCGTCGACCTTCCGGGTCCCGACGTCGTGAACTGGCCGATCTTCCCATTCAAGGGCGATCTCGAGGTGCGGGCGCTTCGGCCCTTCGCCGAGGAGGAGCACGTACGCGAAGGCGATCCCGGTGGCCCACCGTGCGGCTGCGAAACCGATGACGCCAGCGGACCTGACGCCAGCGGACCTGACACCGAGGGAGCTGACGACGAGGGCGCGGGCGATGGCCGGCTGGTCTGGCGCGATGGCACATGGCGTGTGTCTCGGATCCACTTCGCCAACGGGCAGCCGGCGCCATTTCCCGCGTACATGCTGAGCACCGTCGAGCACATGGACGTCGAGGACCTCGACGAGACGATGGGCGCCGCCCTCGGCGTCATGACGATCCGGATGGAGCGGGCGATCCGATCGCTCGGCTCGATCGGCCGAGTGCACTGGAATCGGTGGGGCGACGGCGGCGCCCACTTCCACGTGTGGTTCCTCGGCCGGCCGCACGGCGCGGGCCAACTCAGCGGTTTCACGATGCCGTTGTGGGGGCACATCCTTCCGCCGCTTCCCGACGAGGTCCACGCCAGCAACGACGAAGTGGTGCGAGCGTTTCTCGATCGAGCCGCCGACGAGTCGCCGCTCTGAACGCACCACGCCCGAGGCGAGACACGGGCAACCGGTCAGGTCTCGAGGTCGGTCCGGGTGAACGCGGCACGCAGCGACAGTCCGGCGTCAGCGAGAGCCTTTGGGCCTCCCTGCTCGCGATCGAGCACGCAGACAGCGGCGTCGACGAGCGCACCGCGCTCACGCAGATCGTTCGTCGAGATGACGACCTGACCACCGGAGGTGACGACGTCTTCGACGATGAGTAGCCGCTTGCCCTCGATCGCCGGGCCCTCGGCCAGCTTGGCCGTTCCGTAGGCCTTCGCCTCTTTGCGGACGAAGACGGCGGGAATGCCGGTCTCGAGCGAGAGGGCGGTCGCCACCGGCACGCCGCCGAGTTCGAGCCCGGCGAGCAGGTCGATGCCGTCAGGGATCAGCGGCGCGAGCGTGCGAGCGATCGCCGCCAGCAGAACGGGGTCGGACTCGAACTGGTACTTGTCGAAGTAGGTCGTCGAGGTCTGACCCGATCGAAGCAGGAACTCGCCGCTCAGCTGCGAGACCGCACCGAGTCGAGCGGCCAGGTCGGCCCGAGAGAGTGATTCGCTCATCGATCGTCGTCCGTTCCGTAGTCGTAACCAACGAGACCGGTGTCGAGCTCGGCGCGATCGAAGGTCCAGTACTGTCGAATCTCGGCGATCAGCGAGTCGTCGAACTCGTAGTGCTCCGAACCACGGAACGTGAACGCCTTGCCAGTTCGTGAGTCGGTTCCCGTCATCGACCACTCGATGGCGGCGGTCTGGCCGTCGCTCACACAAGAGTCGACCCGCCACCGAGCACCGCCCCAACGCTCCCGCACCGTCAACCACATCTCAGCGATGGCGTTCGCCGTTCGGGCCGGCGCGATGTTCGTGTCGTAGATGACGGCGTCGGCGCTGAAGTGCTCGGCGATGTCGGCAGCCGTGCCCGTTCCGCACGCCTCGAAGTATGCGGCGATGCGGTCGCGTGGAGTCATGACGAAGTCCTCATCGTGCCGTCCTCATCGTGCCGTCGCTGCGATCAGCAAGAAGAGCGGGACGCGGCGCCGGCGTTCGAGCTCGTCTTCGTCGCCGTCGAACAGGTCGGCGACCGGCTCGCACTCACGGATCCGATCGATCGCGAAGCCGGCGTCGATCACCGCGTCGACGTACTGCTCGATCGTGCGATGGAACCACGCCACATCTCGCCCGAACCAGTCGCGCTCTCTCGGACCGGCGTCGAAGTAGCGGTCGACCTCCTGGGTCTGGCGCGGTCCGTCCGACGGCTTGTTGCCGGCCGAGATCACCGGGTGCAACACGGTGACGACGATTCGACCACCCGGTTCGAGCGATGAGCGTGCAGCGGCGAACACCGGCTCGACCGAGGCTAGGTAGTGCAGCGCCATGCGCGACGACACGAGATCGACCGGATCGGTGAGCGGTGCGAAGTCCTCGAGATCGGCGACCGCGAAGCTCGCCCGATCGTCGACGACGGTCTCGTGCGCCCGCTCGATCATCAGCCTCGATCCGTCGAGTCCTCGATACGAGCGGGCGCCGGCATCGAGACAGTGCTGACCGAACGTGCCATCGCCACAGCCCAGGTCGAGGATTCGACGGCCGGCGAGATCGCCCGCCTCGGCCATGAACGCCGGCTCCTCCATCACGAGGTTGGGGCTCGAGACCGGGGCGTGTCGATGCTCGAGATACGCATCGAGCAGGTCGGGGTCGTCGTAGAACGTTCCGCCTCGCGCTTCGGTCACGCACTGAGCATCGCGCGAACGCCGACGCCGTGCCCCAGGTGTTACACCTTCGAGATGACCTTCTCCGTCCGAGCGCTCATCGCGGCGTCGCTCCTGGTGCTCGCCGCCTGCACGTCCGGAGAGACGACGGCAACGCCAGAGCCCCTCGGAGGGCCGGAGACGACGCTCTCGTCGGGCGAGCCGACCACCGACGGTTCAACGCCAGCTTCCGAGGGTGGCGCCCAGGGTGAGGCGGATCCTCTGCCGGCACAGGCCAGGTCGATCGACTGGAGCCCCTGCGGATCATTCGAATGCGGCACCCTCGTCGTCCCGCTCGATCACGACGACCCGACCGGACCGACGATCGAGATCGCCGTGACCCGCCGGGTGTCGACGAGTTCGTCCCGCATCGGCTCGCTCTTCCTCAACTTCGGCGGCCCCGGCGGCGAGTCTGGCGAGATCATCCAGTCCGCCGGGCTGTTCTTCGCATCGTTGTTCGGCGACTTCGACATCGTGGTGTGGGATCCGCGAGGAACGGGGGAGACCGAGCGTCTCGCCTGCGACGACGCGGGCGTCGAAGACATCGGGGTCGGTGTGGTCGACCCGTCCGACGGTTTCGACGAAGAGCTCGAGGTCGAGGCGGCGGCGTTCGAGGTCATCGCCGAGTGCGCGGGGGCGACCGGGCCGGTGATCGATCACCTCAGCACTGCCGACGTCGCTCGGGATCTCGACCTGTTGCGTGAGGCGGTCGGCGACGACGGGCTCACCTATCTCGGCTACTCCTACGGGACCCAGATCGGTTGGGTCTACGCAACGCTCTTCCCCGAGAACGTTCGGGCGCTGATTCTCGACGGAGCGGTGCCGCCCGGTTCGCTGTCGGGCCAGGGACTCGTCGAGCAGTACGGAGGCTTCGAGCGAACGTTCGCGGCGTTCGAGCAGTGGTGCGACGACGCCACGTCGTGCCAGGCCGCCGACGAGGGTCTCGGAGTGCGGGTCGATCGCCTCGTCGCTCAACTCGACGAGCAGCCGATCGTCACGCCCGGCGGTGTCACCTTCGGAGCCGACGACCTCCTCGAGGGCGTGCTGAATCAGCTCTACGGGGAGGCGGCGCAGACGGGCCCAGCACTCGACGGGTTCCTCGCTGCGGTCGACCGGGGCGACCCTTCCGGCTTCCTCGACGATGCGGCTGGCAACGCCGCGTCGAGCACCCCGGGGGCCTACAAGGCCGTGAGCTGCGCAGATGGATTCGACATCGCTTCCGAGGCCGAGTCGATCGATCAGATGACGGCGATGCTCGAAGCCGCGCCGCGCTTCGGTCGGCTCAACGAGGGCATTCGGTGCGATCTGTGGCCGGGTGAGGTCGAGCCGCTCCCGGAGCTCGACTCGACGGGAGCCCCGACGATTCTCGTCGTCGGTTCGACGCTCGACCCGGCAACGCCGTACGAGTCGGCGATCGAGCTCGACGAGTTGCTGGCCGACTCCGTCCTGCTGACCTACGACGGCACCGGTCACACGATCGTCGGCGGTGACGCCTGCATCAACGGCTACGCGATCGACTACCTCGTCGATCTCATCCCCCCACCGCCGGGCACCGTCTGCACCGCCCGCTAGGGGTCTGGGCGTCGACGGCGGCCGCAGGAGGGATCGAGCTCAGCCTCGGTCGAGCGCCCGCCGCCGGAGGCGTCGCATCCCGCCGATCCACCGGTCGACGTTGTCGCCCTTTCTGCGGACGTACTCCTCGACCTCGGGGTGAGGGAGCACGTGGAACCGTTCGTCTCCGAGCGCCTCGACGACGGTCTGAGCGAGCTCGTCGGCCTCGATGATGCCGTCGGTCTGTCCGTCACCGAGGCTCCGTGGCGCCATGGCGGTGTTCACACCCTGGGGGCACAGCACCGACACCTTGATGCCGTCATCGCCGTGGGTGATCGCCAGGAACTCGGCGAGTTTCACC
>CALLIQ010000383.1 GCA_938008925.1 uncultured Acidimicrobiales bacterium | reverse complement strand
ATTGTCGAACCACAGATAGTCGGTGTAGAGACGGGCGGTGCCGCTCGCCGAGAGGAACAGGACGAACAACACTCCGAGCAACACCAAAAACAGTGTGCGGAGACGGGACCCACTGGGTCGATCGCGAACGGCGCGCATGGTCCGCTGATCGTACCTGGGGACGACGCCGTGGGGAGATCGGTGGCTTTGCCCAAGGAGGGAAAGCCGTCACACCCGCCGTGTCGTCTCGTTCTCGTGCTCCTGAGAACCGGTTTCGGAGTTGGTCTTAGAGCTCGGCAGCCTCGGTTGCCGGGATCACGAGACAACGACAGCCGGGGGCGCCGAGCGGGTGGTGATGACCGGTCGGGAACGCAGCCGGCTTGATGGCCGTCTCGAACGTGTTGTCGTTGCAGTCCGCCGTCGCCCGTTGGCGAGGGTCGGCGACCCAGGCCAGCTCGGTCCCGTCAGCGGTCGCGCCGTAGGCACCGATCGCATAGGCCTCGTGCAGCGCGTCCTCGCTGAGTTCCGGCAGCACCGAGCCACGAGCCTCGCGGTAGTGCGCTCGGATCGGCTCGAGTACTTCGTCGGCGTCGGCCGCTACTTCGACGGACCCGACGAGGCGGCTCCGGAATGAGCCGATGAGCGTGGTGGCGGTTCGTTCGATCAGCGCATCGACCAGCTCGGCCGGCGCAGTGGATCCTCCGGCGGACTCAGCGCCGGCGTCGGCCATCGCCGTGAGGGCTGGACCGATGGCGTCGATGTAGCGCAGCGCCTGCGATCGCTCGTCGGGCAGATCGTCGGCCTTCAGCTTCTTGCGCTTTTGCCGGAGCCGGTCGAGCACGTCGCTCTGATCGTCGGCCAGGGCTCGCTTGAACTGACGGCGCAGGCCGGGACCGTTCTTGGTGAGCGCGATGTCGCGCGCTTCGAACACGGGCGGGACCGGGATCGGGTCTGCCTCGGGTTCACCCGACTCGCCGGCAGCATCGTCAGCGTCGAGGTCTCCCTCGGGGCCGGTCGGGCTGGGTGAGGTCGCGGCGACTGCAGGAGCGATCTCCGGGTCTGGCTCGGGTGCTGGGGTGCCGGAATCGGACTGTGCAGCGTCTGACTGTGCATCGTCGGACTGTGCATCGTCTGACTGTGCAGCGTCGGACGGTTCCTCGGCCGGCGCCGAGGGCGGCTCGCTTCCCGGAATCGGGATGCCGGCGCCGCGGGCGGCGTCGAGTTCGCTGGCGAGAGCCTGGGCCTCACGCTCGGCGTCGACCGGGGCAGACGCAGGGGCGGCGTCCATGGCCTGGCGGGCCTCGGGGACGGCGACGTCGAGATCGGCCAGCGATTCGTCGAGCTGCGCACGCACCGCGCCGAGCGAGCGTGCGAGGCGGTCACGGGCGGCCTTGGCCTGGTCGAGTTGGTGGCGACCGACGCGGCGCTTCTCGACGAGATCGCCGAGCACCTTCTCCCGGAGCGACTGAGCCTCGGTGAGCATCATGCGCGCTTCCTCGCGCGCTGCGTCCTGCGAGGTGCTGGCGTCGGCCTCGGCTTCGGCTCGGATTCGAGCGGCCTCGGCTTCCGCGTCGCTCTGGGCGGCCGACGCTCGCTCACGGACGGCTTCCGCTTCGGCTTCGGCGGCGAGTCTCGTCTCCTTCGCCACCTCCTCGGCCCGAGCCTTGACGGCGACGGCGACCTCTTCGGCTGCGGTGCGAGCGGACTCGGCCGCTTCGTCGGCCTCCGAGCGAGCGGCGGTTGCCGCTTCCTCCGCTTCGGTCCGTAGGCGGGCGGCCTCGGTGGCCGCTGCTTCTCGCTCGGCTGCGGCTTCTGCTGCGGCGGTCTCGCGCTCTTCGGTGGCGGCCGCCGTCGCTGCTGCGGTCAGCGCGGCGATCTCCGCCGCACTCGATTCCTTGTCGGCTTCGATGGCGGCGAGTCGCTCCGCCTCGAGGGCCTCGAGCTCGGCGAGCCGTTCCGCCGCAGTCGCTTCCGCTCGTGCGGTGATGTCGGCGGCAGCGCTGCGGGCCGAATCGAGCACGCGGACCGTCTCCTCGCCGAGGAGCTGGGTCATGCGCGCCTCGTCGAGTTCGGCCGGCTCGCCACCCGTACCCGCGGAAGCCTGCGCGACGGCGAGGGCTTCGATCCGGGCGGCGTCGGCCTGCTCGAATCGGCTGCGGTAGTCGTCACGCTCGGATTCCAGCTCGGCGATGGTCTGCTCGAGCGCTGCGATCGCGGCGGCCTGAGCGCCATCACTAGCGACGTCGGCCCCGCCATCGTGAACGCCATCGCCGTCAGCGCCATCGCTGCTGCTGCCGACACTGGAAGACCCAGTGCTGGAAGACACCGCGCGAACCGACGTGGATCGCTCGCGCTCGCTGCGGCGCAGAGCGTCGGACAGGTTCTTCAGATAGGTCCTGACCTCGCTCGGGTCGTACCCGCGGAACGTCGAGGAGAAGGACTGGGCCTCGATTGCGCCCGGGTCGAGCCGATTGGCGTCAGTGTTGGCGGGAGGATCAGCCATTCTGTGATCGTAGGTCGCCAAACGGTCACCCAGCGTGACACCCCGGCCAAGTACGCGAAAGCCCGATCAGCGGGCGGATGGACCGGCCGATCAGCCGGTTGCGGCCTCGAAGTCATCCACGACCCCGACGTCGCCACCGAGGCGATCGAGCACCTCGAGGGCCTCGTCGAGGGTTGCGACCGGGATGATCTCGAGTGAATCGCCGGCCCGTTCTTCGAGGACGGCGATCTGTTCCTCGCCGAGTGCGGTCGGGACGATGAAGTACTCGATGCCGAGATCTCGCACGGCTGCGGTCTTCTGGGGGACACCGCCGACCGCGCCGACCGAGCCATCGATGCCGATCGTTCCCGTGACGGCCACCTGGGCACCTCCGGTGAGCTCACCGGGGGTCAGCTGATCGAGGATCGCCAGCGTGAAGGCGAGTCCGGCGGATGGCCCGCCGACCGAGCCGCTGTCGATCTCGACGTCGAATCCCGGATCGAAATCGAGGAACTCGATCTGATCGGTGGGTCCGACGCCGAGAAAGGCTCGCTCGGGGTCGTCGTCTCGGGCCCCGAGGGCGACCGTGCGCTCTTCGGTCTCGACTTCGCCGACCGGCTGCACCACGAAGGTGACCTCGTCGCCTGGGGCGAGGGTCGCCAGATAGTTGACGAGGTCGTTGGCGCTGCTCAACACCTGGCCGTCGGCCTGGCGAACGATGTCGCCCGGTTCGAACTCACCCTCGGCTGCGGAGTCCGCCACGATCTCGACGATCAAGATGCCGTTCGACGCGATGACGTCGTAGCCGAGCGCCTCGAGCGCCACCGCTCGAGCGATGTCTTTCGAGTCGGTCATCAGCTGCAGGTTGACCTCACGGTTCTCCTCGACCGAACGGTCGCCGAGCACGTTCTCGGCGGGGAGGAGGAGCGAGTCGTCGTCCATCGAGATCCAGAGGTACTCCCAGAGGCTGGGGAACTGGTTGAGTCGAACCGTGGTGAAGAACAGCTCGCCGTCGGAGGGGAACTCCTCGGTTCCCTCGATGCTCACGAGCGGCTCGGTGTCTCGGGCCGAGCCGGGTTCGAGTGCGACGTAGTCGGTCTTGAACATGAACCCGGAGGCGATCACGACCGACGCGAACAAGAAGAGACCGATGATGATGTTGCGCGTGAGGTTGGACTTCGGCGCGACCGGTGCCTCCTCGGCAGGGGTGGCCTCCGCTAGATTCTCTGCCGCACCCATTTCGGGCGCGTCCGTCTCGGACGCATCCGTGTGCGATGGCGAGTCAGCCTGCCCGTCGGGCAGGTCGGCTGGCGGCTGGTCGAGACTCACGTGAACACCTTCATCTGATCACTCCATCGGCGCTTCGCACACGGTTCACAAGCACAAGCTCACGGGCGACGTCAGAGCTCAGGGAATCACACATGACAGCATCCACAGACATGAGCCGGGTGGCACGGGTTCGCCAAGCGCGTCGGCGCCGCGTCTCGACGCCGATCTGGAAGCGCATCACCTCGCTGCTGAGCCTCGGGTCGATCGTGATCATCGTCGGCGTTGCACTGGCTCTCGCGTTGGCCGTCATGGCATTGCTCACGCTCGTACTCCTCGAGGGTGCGGCCGGCTGACCAATCGGTCGCCTCGCTCCGACCACCATCGTC
>CALLIQ010000382.1 GCA_938008925.1 uncultured Acidimicrobiales bacterium | reverse complement strand
ACAATCAGCCCTCGGCCGACCTCAGCTCGATCCGGTTCATCGTGTGTGGTGGGTCCGCCGTTCCCCGCAGTCTCTTCGAGGGATACGACGAGACCTTCGGCGTCGAGGTCGTGCAGGCCTGGGGCATGACCGAGACCTCTCCTCTCGCGGCCATTTCTCGGGTGCCGAAGCACGCCGGCGACGTCGACCCGCTGGTGTGGCGGGCTCGGACCGGGCGGATTCTCCAGGGAGTCGACGTGCGCATCTGCGATGACGAAGGCACCCCGTTGCCACACGACGGCGATGCGAGTGGAGAGATCGAGGTCCGTGGGCCATGGATTACCGGCGCCTACTACCTCGATCCGACCGAGGAGAAGTTCCACGACGGCTGGCTGCGCACCGGCGACGTGGGATCGATCGACCCAATGGGCTTCATCCAGATCTCCGACCGGGCCAAGGACGTCATCAAGAGTGGCGGCGAGTGGATCAGTTCGGTCGACCTCGAGAACACGCTCATGGGTCACCCCGCCGTGCTCGAGGCGGCGGTGGTCGGCGTTCCCGACGACCGGTGGGATGAGCGTCCGCTCGCGTGTGTCGTGCTCGCGGATGGCGCCTCGGTCACGCCAGCCGAACTGACCGACTACCTCACCGGCAAGGTCGCCAAGTGGTGGCTGCCCGAGCGTTGGGCCTTCATCGACGAGGTACCGAAGACCTCCGTCGGCAAGTTCTCGAAGAAGGATCTCCGTGCCTCGTTTGCCGAGGGCGACCTGCAGGTCGAAACAGTCGGATGATCGCAGGGTGACCGCCGAGGCGACGAACCGCTATCACGGGTTCCCAGACGGCTTCTTCGAACGCCAGGACGAGTCGCCCGACGGCTGGTTCTACGACCAGCCCCGCATCGTCACCCACATCGACGATCGAGCGATCCGAGCCGTCGGCGAGGTGTACGAGCAACTCGGCATCGGTGGACGCGTGCTCGACGTCTGCAGCTCGTGGATCTCACACCTGACGTCGGCGCCCGAGGCCCTCATCTGCCAGGGAATGAACGCTCCCGAACTGGCGGCGAACGAGATGGCGACCGGCGGGGTGGTCGTCGACCTGAACCGCCAACCGCTCTTGCCGTTCAGGGACCACAGCTTCGACTCGGCGGTGTGCTGCGTGTCCGTCGACTACCTGACCCGTCCGCTCGAGGTCTTCGACGAGCTGGCTCGGGTGCTCCGACCCGGCGGGCTGTGGGTCCACGTCTTCTCGAATCGCTGCTTTCCGACAAAGGCGATCCGGGGTTGGTTGTCGACCGACGACGAGGGTCATGTGGCCATCGTGTCTGAGTACTTCCGTCGCTCTCTCGGATGGGAGGAGCCGCAGTCGGCGGTGGTCCTCCAAGCTGGTCGCGGTGGTGATCCGCTCTACGCCGTGTGGGCGACGACTCGGAGCGTTCAGGACGCTCCGTAGGGCCAGACGGGCTCGTTGCCTGGCGGCAGGTCGACCTCGAAGGCGTTCAGCGTGAACGAGATCAGGCAGTAGTAGCCGACCGCCTGCACGATCTCGACGACGCCGCGATCGCCGAGGTGGCCGGCGGCCCGGGCGTAGGTCTCGTCGTCCATTCGGCCGTCGTCGAGCAACGCCCGTGTCAGTGCGTACACGGCCGCTTCGTCGTCGTGAGCGAAGTCGGGTGCGTCACCGCACTCGATGGCGTCGAGAGCGGCCGTTTCGATGCCGGCCTTCTCGGCGAGGGGCCGATGAGCAAACCATTCGAAGTTCGAGCGCCAGTGCGCACCGGTCGTGCAGATGGCCAACTCGAGCAGACGAGCCTCGACGTCGCTGTGGAAGCGCAGTGCTTCGCCGAGTGCGGTGACATGGCGACCCGTGGTCGCTGCGTGCAGCGCGGCGTTGAACGGTCCGGCGAGTCCGCCCTCCGACGTGATCAGACGGTCGGACGGTCCGCGAAGACCATTGGTCACGCCGTCCCACACGACTCGCTGGTCGGGGTCGAGTTCGTCGTCGGTGATGAAGGGAAGCCGGGTCACGCCCCGACGCTAGACGTGGCGAGGAGTGCCGACCTCGTCAGTGGCCGACGGACACCTTGCCCGAGGTCCTGTCGTGCAGCTCCTGGGCGTGGCGATTGAGGCCGACCAGCTGGGCGTCGATGCCGCGGTCTGCGAACTTGGCGACCACCGCGTCGAGGGCGGCGACGGCCGAGGTGTCCCAGACTCGGGCGTCGGTGAGGTCGATCTCGACCCGGCTGACCTTGACGGCGTCGTAGTCGAAGGACCGGACGAGGTCGTTGGTCGAGGCGAAGAAGAGTTCGCCACTGACCGCGTAGAGCCGCTCGACGTTGTCAGGATCGACGACGCTGGTGACCTTCATGACACCCGAAACGTGGCGGGCGAAGAAGATCGCTGACAACACGACACCGGCGAGTACGCCGTATGCGAGGTTGTGGGTCAACACGACGATGGCGACGGTCGAGACCATGATGAAGGTCTCGGTCAACGGGTTCGTCCGTAGCGCCGGCAGCTTGATGCTCTTCCAGTCGAAGGTGCCGACTGACACCATGATCATCACGGCGACCAATGCGGCCATCGGGATCCTGGCGACGAGGTCGCCCATGACCAGGATGAGCACGAGCAAGAAGATGCCGGAGGCGAGCGTCGAGAGCCGGGTGCGACCACCGGATCGGAAGTTGATCATCGACTGACCGATCATGGCGCAGCCGGCCATGCCGCCGAGGAAGCCGGTTGCGACGTTGGCGACGCCCTGACCTCGCGACTCGCGGTTCTTGTCGGACGGCGTGTCGGTCAGGTCGTCGAGGAGCTGGGCGGTGAGGAGCGACTCGAGGAGTCCGACGAAGGCCAGCGTGAGGGCGAACGGGAAGACGATCTGCAGTGTCTCGAGCGCGAACGGGACGTCGGGCAGGCTGAGGAAAGGCAGGGCTGAGGGCAGCTCGCCCATGTCGCCGACCGTCGGAAGCTCGAGATCGAGCGACATCGCTGCGCCAGAGAGCACCACGATGGCCACGAGCGGCGATGGGATCGACTTGGTGAGTCTTGGTAGGCCATAGATGATCCCGAGGCCGATGGCGATGAAGCCGAGGTTGAGGGCCAGCAGGCTCGAACGATCGGGCTCGTCGCTCAGGAGGATGTGCGGCACCTGGGCCAAGAAGATGAGGATCGCCAGCGCGTTGACGAAGCCGACCATGACCGTGCGGGGGACGAAGCGCATCAGGCTGCCGATGCCGAGATAGCCGAGACCAACCTGGAGGAGGCCAGCCAACACCGTCGCCACGAACAGGTACTCGACTCCGTAGTCCTTCACGAGCGGAACCAGGACGAGAGCCATGGCGCCGGTGGCAGCCGAGATCATGCCGGTGCGGCCACCGGTGAAGGAGATGATGATGGCGATCGTGAACGAGGCGTAGAGACCGACCTTGGGGTCGACGCCGGCGATGATCGAGAACGAGATCGCTTCGGGAATCAGGGCGAGCGCGACGACGAGCCCGGACAGCAGATCGGCACGCGGGTTGGCCAACCACTGGGCGCGTATTTCTTGACCGCGCTGGCGCGGCACCATTTCGGCGGTGGAGAGAGACACATTGACCTCGGGAGATGCGGGGGTAGCACGCTCAAACCGGGGTGAGGTCGCGCTCAGTGACTGCCAGGGTATGTCGATGGCCCAACGACCGGAGGGTGCCGGACGTCACACTGCCGAGCGGGCAAGCACCTGCTTCTGATCGGCTGCGCGCGCCGGTTTGTGAACGCTGAGCGCGCGAAGGGCGTGACGTTTCGATGATCTCGGCCCGCAGGATGGACCCGAGTCGTGCCACTGAGCATCTGAGTCGATACGGACGAGACATTCGTCGATCGCTCCGAAGGACCCAGGGATGAGCGCCCTGCTCGGCGTGCGTCCTAGGCGTCGGCCCAGAATTCGGCGAGCCGCGCCACGAAGCGGTCTGGATCCACGAGATGGGGGTAATGGCCGTGGTCGTCCCACAGCTCCGTGACCGCACCGGCTATGTGTGAGCCGAGCCACTCGCCATAACCGGGACCGGGATCGATGCCGAACAACGACAGGTAGGCGACATCGACTCCCGAGTAGCCGGCGAGGGCGCCGTCGACCACGGCTTGGATCTCCGCGGTGCTCATCGTGAACATCAGATCCCACACACCGAGCACCACGGACTGGTCCGCTCGTCGAAGGCCGTTCACTCGTGCGGCTTCTTCCGCTTCGAGCTTGGGCCCCGCCATCTCGGAGAACAGTCCGTCGATCACGGCTTGGAACGAAGCTGGGTCGCGCAGCATGGCTTCCGCAGGGGCAAGCTGCTCCTTGAACCCGCCGAGCTGGAGCGACTGATCGACGTTGACCACCGACGAGACCGGCATCGCTGCACCGACCGCCGACACGACGGCACCACCGAGCGAATGCCCGACGAGGTGTGGGTTCTCGAGCCCTGCGGCCATCGACACGGCCACGACGTCACCCGCCATTGCTTCCAAGTCGTAGCGCTCGGCCGTGCCCGACGCTCCATGACCTCGCAGGTCGAGCGACACCACTCGGTGAGACCCGACCAGCCGATCGATCACGGGCTGCCAACTCGGTGTCGATTCGGTGATGCCGTGAACGAGCAGCACGGCTGGACCGTCACCACTCCCCTGGTCGGAGTACGAGATCGTCGTGCCATCGGCGGCGGTGCAGGTGGAGGTTGCCATTCGTCCACCTTGGCACGAACCGGCCGAAGGCGTCAGACTCGCTCGATGCGCTACGCCGACGGACCCACCGCCGAACTCTCGATCGACATCGCAGCCTCAACCGATGACGTTTGGGCGGTCATCGCCGATCCATCGTTCCCCGCCGAACACAGCGATGAGTTGCAGTCGGCGGTGTGGGATCCAGACGGACCCGAAGCGTGCGTCGGCGCCCGGATCCTCGGCCACAACATCAATCCGGCCGTCGGCGAATGGCGAACGAGTTCGATCGTGGTCGAGTGGGATCAGCCGAACGGCTGGAGTTGGGCCGTCGGTGACGATCCGGCAACCGCAGCCGCCCAGTGGTGGTTCCGGCTGGAGCCGATCGAGGTGGCCGACGCGACGGGCGCAGCTCGCTCCGGCACCCGCCTGTCCCAGAAGGTTCGACTCGGACCGGGCCCGTCGGGACTGACCCCGGCGATCGAGGCCATGCCGGACAAGGAAGAACGGATCGTGGAGCGCCGCCTTCAGGGATTGAGCGCCAACGTGCAGGCGAATCTCGACGCGGTCAAGGCTGCGCTCGAGTCGAGCTGACGCGGCGAGCCCGGGACGTCGCCGACCCCGGCAGCGCCGAGGTCACGAACAGAGTTCAGCCAGGTTTGCCTCAGCCGATCGTTGACCGAGGTTCCAACTGAGAATGCCGCCGTCGGAGGGTGACGTGCCGTCGTCTCGCACCACCGGACGACGAGGCGATCGGTCGCACAACAGGTCGGTCACGGCGAGCCGAACATCGGGATCGAGCTGATCGACGCCCTCGGCGATGACGGCCTCACCATCGCCAGAGAGCTTCTCGATGTGCCACAGGATCGACGATTCGTTCTGGGCGAGGTTGTTGCGAGCGATCACCGCCTCCGGGTTGATGACGTTCAGCGCCAACAGGGCGAGGACGCCGGAACCGAACAGAGCAGAGGTCATCCACGCCTTGTCGGCCTTGATGTCGAGCAGTCGAATGGCGACCAGGACGAATGCGAGTCCGACCCACAAAGAGAACGCC
>CALLIQ010000381.1 GCA_938008925.1 uncultured Acidimicrobiales bacterium | reverse complement strand
CGGTCGGCATCCCCGGCGACTTCCGCGGCGTGATCCACCAGCAGACCGGCGAGTACACGCGCTTCGAGCGCACCGCCCGCGGCTCGACGATGGCGCCCGAAGAGGTCGTGTCCGCCGAGCAGGCCGAGATCGACGAAGGCGAGTGGTGGACGGCCGCCCAAGAGGAAGCCGAGCTGCTTCGCGAGCTGGGGCGTGTGGTCGACCAGAAGACCTTCCTCGCCTGTGAGAGCACACCCGTCTTCTTCGGCTCGGCCCTCACCAACTTCGGCATCCGCTTCCTGCTCGACGGCGTCGTCGACCTCGTCCCCTCCCCCGCTCCACGGGTGCTTGCCGACGGCAGCCGTCGCGCCATCGACGACTCGTTCAGCGGTCTGGTCTTCAAGGTCCAGGCCGGCATGGACAAGGCCCACCGAGATCGCATCGCCTTCATCCGGGTCTGCAGCGGCGAATTCGAGCGCGGCATGATGGTGACCGCCGGCGAGTCCGGACGGCAGTTCTCTTCGAAGTACGCCCAGACGCTCTTCGGCCAGGACCGCGACACCGTCGACACCGCCTACCCCGGCGACGTGCTCGGCTTCGTCAACGCCAACGAGCTCCGCATCGGCGAGGCCGTCTACAGCGGCACGCCCTGTGAGTTCCCGCCGCTTCCGGCCTTCGCTCCCGAGTTCTTCATGCGGGCCCGGGTGAAGGACACGTCGAAGTTCAAGCAGTTCCGAAAGGGCATCGCCCAGCTCGACGAAGAAGGGGCCGTGCAGGTGCTGCGAGATCAAGACCTCGGCGAGCAGGCACCGATCCTCGCCGCGGTCGGCCAGCTCCAGTTCGAGGTGGCCACCCACCGACTCGAGACCGAGTTCGGTGCCGCCATCGAGCTCACCAACACGCCGTACACGATCGCTCGTCGCACCGACGCCGAGTCGACCACGCAGCTCCGAGCCATGCAGGGCGTCGACGTGTTGACCCGAGCCAACGGCACGCACCTCGCCCTGTTCGAGAGTCGCTACTGGATGGACCGCGTCATCGCCGACCATCCCGAGCTCACGCTGGAACGCATGGTCGCCGAGGGCGGTCTTGGCTGAGGGTTCGCCGATCGCGGGCAAGGGCCCGTTGATCGCGATCGCTGCCGTCGCGCTCGCAGCGATGTTGTTCGTCGCGAATCGAGCCGGTGACGACACCGCCGCCTCGGGAGCCGATGCCGAGGCGCTCGCCATCGCTGACTCCGGCGCCGACTCCGATTCCAACGACACAGACGCTGTCGGCGACGACGCGTCGACCACCACGACCGCTCCGACGACGACCGCGGCACCAACGACGGCAGCGCCCACCACCGCTCCGCCGACCACCGTGCCGCCATACGACGGCTGGGTCGACCCTGCTTCGTCGGGAGGACCGTGGTCGAACGTCGGAGCGGTCGAAGGGCTGCTCACCTTCCGAGGCAACCCGACGCGCAGTTGGTACGGGCGCGGCCCGGTTCCCCTCGATCCGCAAGTGCTGTGGACGTTCGACATCGGTTGCTCGAACTCCAACGTCGGTGGTGTCGCTCGGCAGTGGTGCGGTTCGGGCTGGACCGGGCAGCCGACGGTCTTCCGCCCTCCGGGCACCGACCCCGACAGCGACCAGGACCCGGGCTGGTGGTTGGCGTTCGGCGCCTACAACTCGAAGGTCAACTTCCTCGACCCCGACACCGGCGCCGAGGTGTATCCGGCCTACCGCACCGCCGACATCATCAAGGGCACGGTCACGATCGACCCCGATGGTTTCCCTCTGCTCTACACCGGCAGTCGCGACAACTTCTACCACGTGGTCGCCATCGACCGCCCCGAGCCCGAAGCCCTGTGGCGGCTGTCGTCCGAGGCCGTGCAGCCAACCAAGTGGAACAACGACTGGGACTCCTCCGGCCTGATCATCGACGACTACCTCTTCGAGGGCGGCGAGAACTCTCGCTTCTTCATCGTGAAACTGAACCGGGGCTACGACGCCGACGGCCTCGTCACCGTCGACCCCGAGATCGTCTTCTCCGCGCCGGGTTGGGACGACGAACTCACCGCCGCCGTCGGCAACGACGTCTCGATCGAGAACTCGCTCGTCGTCAGCGGCGACGTCCTCTACTTCGCCAACTCCGGCGGACTCGTCCAGGGCTGGGACATCAGCACCCTCGCCGACGGCGGTACGCCCGAGCGGGTCTTCCGCTTCTGGGCCGGCGACGACATCGACGCATCGCTCGTCGCCGACGAAGAGGGAATGCTCTACGTCGGGGCCGAGTACGAGCGGGGCAATCAGCGATCGCAAGACATCGGCCAGGTCATGAAGCTCGACCCGTCGAAGCCCGACGACCCGCTGGTGTGGAGCCGAGAGGCCCGCTCCGGACTCGATTCGGGCGTGTGGGCCACGCCGGCGCTGCATCGTGACATCGTCATCGTCGCCACCGACGACGGCCGAGTGCTCGGTCTCGATCGCGCCACCGGCGACGAGCGGTGGGTGCTCTCGCTCCCCGGACCGCTGTGGCAGAGCCCCGTCGTCGTCGACGACGTGCTGCTCCAGGGCGACTGCGAGGGTGGCATGCATGCCTTCGACGTGAGCGACACCACGATCGAACCGCCGTCGCTGTGGTCCCTGCAGCTCGAGGGTTGCATCGAGTCGACGCCGGCGGTGTGGGATGGCCGGATCTTCTTCGGCACCCGAAACGGCAACTTCTACGCCCTCGCCGATTGAGGCCGATGGGAGAACGAGACCGGCTGTCATGACCTGACGGCTGGGCGTTCTCAGGAGTCGATCTGGACCAGCTGATCATCACCGGTGTGCTCGCCGCCATGTTGGCGGGCTTGCTCACGCGTCGGGTCTCCCCGACGGTTGGTGTGGTCGGCGCGCTCGTCGTGATGTTCGTGCTCGGCGTCATCGAGAGCGAGGACGCTCTCGCCGGCTTCAGTTCACCCGCACCGGCAACGGTGGCCGCCCTCTACGTCGTGGCCGGCGCCATCGATCGCTCCGGCGCGCTCGCGCCGCTGAGTCGGACGGTGCTCGGCAACCGGACGCCCAGAGTCGGCATGGCACGACTCACGCTTACCGCAGCAGGCCTGTCAGCATTCGTGGCCAACACACCCGTGGTCGCCATGTTCATCACGCCCGTGTCGAGCTGGGCCCGACGACGCGACCTCTCGCCGTCGCGCTGCCTGATGCCCTTGTCGTTCGCCGCCATCCTCGGCGGGATGCTGACGCTCGTCGGCACGTCGACGAACCTGCTGGCGAGCGACCTGGTCGCGTCCGCCGGCTACGACGAGTTCTCGCTGTTCGAGCCCGCCCGCATCGGCTTGCCCGTGGCCGTGATCGGCCTGGCGATCGTCGCCCTCGCCGG
>CALLIQ010000380.1 GCA_938008925.1 uncultured Acidimicrobiales bacterium | reverse complement strand
CTGTGTAGGGGGCTTCTTCGTAGACCTCGGAGTAGGCCTCGCCGATTTCGTCGACTTCACCGACCTCGTCGTAGTACTCGCCGACTTCGCCAACCTCGCCGAGGCGCAGATCGCCGTCGTCCTCGCTGTATTCGACGTACGGGGCCTCCTCGGCAACCTCTCCGTACTCGTTGACAGGTGAGTTGTTCGGTCCTGATGTCACGTCGTCCCTCCGGGGCATAAGTCAGCCAGCCGATCCCGCCTGGATCGGAGAATCGGCGCAGTACTCTCGCGCGTTTCCACCACCGATGCGAGGCACACTCTTCGCTTGGCACGGCGGACAGCTATGGTCCCGGCCGTGCACAGGGGAGGAGAGCGTTGACGAGCGGGCCAGACGGCGTCCTCATCGCCCATGTGCCGACCGAGGCGACCCCCTTCGGAGAGCCGGTCCAACCCCACGTGCTCCGGCTCGTTTCGGCTGCGCTCGAAGGCGCCGGTGTCGCGGTCGCCACCGCCGCAATTCGTTCGATTGCCGACGTCGACTCTCTCGCTGGTTCGGCCGAGCTGGTGTTCAACCTCTGCTACGGCCTTCGTTCCGAGGCCGGCGACCTTGATCAGCCCGGCGTCGCCGATGCGTTCGAACGGGCCGGGCTGTCGATCGTGGGCTCGAGCGCCGAGGTGCAGCGATTCTGTCAGGACAAGCGCCGCGCTGGTGAGGTCGCAGAATCCGTCGGCGTGTCCGTTCCACGCGAGTTCGATGCGGCCTCGGTCGGCGAGGCGGATGGCCCGCTGCTGGTCAAGCCTCGCGCCGGCGCCGCCCATCGGGGAATCAGGATCGTCGAGGATCCAGGATCGTTGACCGAGGAAGACGCGAGCGAGGCGACGCTGATCCAGGAATATCTCGACGGCCCGGAGTACACGATCGGGGTCATCGGCAATGGCACGACCGCCCGCGCGTTGCCGTTGATGCGGGTCCGCTACGGACGCTCCGTTGAGCCGCAGATCTATCGGTGGGGGAGCACGTCAACAGCTCCGGACAGCGGATCTCGGTTTGCGATGGCCGACGCGGCCCTCACCCTCTACGAGGCGCTCGGACTCCGGGACTATGCGCGCTTCGATTTCCGAGCCGTCCGCGATCGCGGGCCGGTGCTCATGGACGCAAACGCCCTGCCCAACCTGTCGAGCCGTCAATTGTTGGCGACGTCGGCACGGTGGGCGGGCATCGACCACCCGGCTTTGATCCGAACGATCGTGGCAGAGGCGCACGCCCGTCAACCGACGGGTTGATCCGATCCGAGTCGCCGTGCCCGGCGCTCGAGTGCCTCGATCAACAACGCCTCGTCGGTGGGGAAGGGGTGCGCGCCCTGGTCGTCGACGAGGAAGTCCTCGTCGGCGCGACCTGCGAGCACGATCGTGTCACCCGGTTCGGCCTGGTCGACGAGCCACCGGATCGCCTCGGAACGGTCGGCGATGTCTGCGGCGCGGGGACAACCGCGGCGCATCGCATCGCGAATTCGCTTCGCGTCGCGTCGGTGCGGGCTCTCGTCACTCACCACCACCACATCGGCGAGTACGTCGGCGACCTCGCCGAGGGGCTCCCACCGCATGGGGTCTGCAGAGCCGACGCTCGCGATGAGGGTCAAGATGCGGCCATTGGAGCGGCGGCGCCATTCGCCAAGCGTCGCTTCGAGTGCGTCAGCGTTGTGGGCGGATTCGACCACCAGGGTGAACGGTGAATCGATGTCGAGTGTGAAGAATCGGCCGGGCGCCCCGTACAACGACGGGATCGCGGCGACGAGATCGACGGGCTCTGCGCCGAGGGCGAGGCAGCACCCGAGTGTGACTTCGAGGTTTCGGTGCATGACCGTCTCGACGAGCGGGATGGTCGTCGGCCACGTTCGGTCACCCATCCGAACCGACTCGGCTGTCACCTCGACGGCCGACTCCGACGTGCCGACGATCACGACGTCGAGGCTGCGCTGCGCGGCGATGTCGAGAATTCTGGTCGCACCCGCGACCCGCGGGTCGATCACGACCGTCCCGTCGGGTCGCAAGACCGTTTCGAAGAGGCGCTCTTTGGAGCGCCAGTATCCGACGAGAGAACCGTGGGCGTTGAGGTGATCCATGCCCATCTGTGTGAATCCGGCGACGTCGACGGGGAACCGGTCGAGGAGTCCGGCGGACAGGGCGTAGCTGAAGCCTTCGGTCCACACGTGATCGATGCCGCGCTGCCACAGCCGTTCGGTCAGGTTCGTGAGGGCCCGAGGTCCGAGATCCATGCGAGGTGACCGCGTACGACCTCGCTCGGTGATGACCCCGAGCGTGCCGAACGACGCTGCGGGACCGATTGCCGCCTGGCCCAGTTGCCGGCCGAGTTCGACGCAGGAGGTCTTGCCGTTGGTGCCCGTGATGACGATGTTCTTGGTTCGTTCCGAGACGCTGACGGTGTTCAGTCCGGACGCGTGGACGCGGTCGCGGTGACGGACGCCGGACACGTCGGCAACGAAGAGGACCTCGTCGTCCTTGCTGATCTCATCGACGTGGTTGGCGGGGGAGACATGCAGCAGGGCCTGTTCGAGGGCGGATCGGGCGTCGCCATCGCCGGCGGGAGCCGCCACGGCGTGTCGCGGTTCCTCGTCGACGAGCACCCGAATGAGGTGGCCGAGAAGGCCCGACTCCGACTTCTCGGCAGCGACGGCCGCAATCGTCAGGAACCAGGTCGCCAGCCCGTCGATTTCTCCGTCGGTCGCGGCGACCACGGCGACCGGCTGGGTGACATCCCACGCCACGATGAGACGATCGGCGTCGACGATGCTCGCTCGGTGGTCTGCGGCCACGAGGTTGCCGAGGGCCGTGTCGAGCGCGTTGGCGCTAGTCGGAGTAGGAAACGGCCCGCGGTAGCCAGCGACGGCTGCGTCGCGGCGTCGACGGTCGACGTAGTCGCTGTCCCAACCCGTCAGCTTGAAGAAGTCGCCTCGAGCGTTCATCGATCGACGCTGGTCGAACGGAGTCGGGCCAGCGACAGCAGATGCGAGGCGATGGGCGCAACGTCGGCGTCGAGTGCAACGCAGGGAACGCCAAGGGCCCAACCGGCGGCAACCGCTCGGCTCGATTCGGCCTGGTCGAGCGTCGAAACGTCGATGATCACGCCGGCCAACGTCGACCGGACGCCGGACGCAACGTGGAGGGCGGCGGCTCGATCGACCGCAGCCCGAAGCTCATCGGCGATCGAGTCGCTGTCCGTTTCATCGGTCGGTGCGTGGCAGACCAGGTGAAAGGCAGCCCGGGTTCCGCTGATGGCGGCCGAAGTGGACGCCGGCAGCAGGGGAGCGGTGAGGCCGCCCTGACCGTCGACGACGATGATCTCCGCTGACGCTTCGAGCTCGCGTACGGCACGGTCGTAGGTTTCGGTCGCTGTTCCCGCCTGGAGCATCGACATCTCGCGCCCCGCGCCCCGAATCACCATGCCGACCCAGGTCGACGGAAGCCAGTCCGCAGTCGCGCCGAGCGAACGAAGCGCCGCATCGAGCGAGGCGGCAACGTGGGTTGATGGCGCGCCGTCGGGCGCGGTCGACACGACGATGACCCGGCAGGCCCTCGCATCCTCGCCGGAGCGGCCCGTCGGTTGGGTGTCGAGTAGTTGGCCCGCTGTTCGGAGGCTCACGATGCGGTCGGCCTGGTCCTGATCCATGCCCGGTTCGGCGAGTGACTCTCGCAATCCGTGGAAGACGGTCACGCCTGCCCTGGCGGAGGCGACGACCATGGCTCGGTGGCGATCGCGCAGCTTGGCTCGGCGACCGAACTCGAGCCCGAGGATCAGCGGAGGGGAGTCGCCGCCGATCTCCTCAATTGTCCGGACAATTGGGACGTCGGCGTACCCGGTGTCGCTCCAGGCCTCGAGATCACCGAGGCGTTGAGGGGGGCCGGTCGAGGCTGCCGCCTCGTCGACGATGCCCACGACGTCGTTGCCGCGGTGTCGGATCAACGCTTCGGCCGGGCCGATGAAACGTCGGCTCAACAGGCAGTCCGCCGTGGCGATCGCAATCGGCTGTCCGGGCCCGACGGAGCGGAGGTTGACGGTGAAGGAGCGGGCCATGTCGGCCTTGGTTGTAGCAGTTCACCCGACCCGAACCCCAGTGAACAGTGAGGGGAAGGGCTCCTTCGAAAACAGGTAAATGCTGCATAATGTCGGTTATGTCTGTTTCAAACTGAAAAACCGGGACTGTATCGCCACCCCAACGATCCGCGAATCACCTGTCACGTCTCTGAGGTGGTGACAGGTTGATTTCGCCGCCTCTGGCCAGGTTCGCCGCTGTTGCAGCCGCCAGCAGCCGTGAGCACCTGTCACGTCTCTGAGGAGGTGACAGGTGCTGACGGTGTTGCGGGGTGGGTTGTCAGTTGGCGAGGTGGGCTTCGAGCTTGTCGAGGGCCATGTTCCAGCCCATTGCGCCGGGCGAGTCGGCGGGGACGCCGACGTGGGTCATCGTCATCTTCGTGCCGGAATCGGCTGGCTCGAGTTCGACGATGACCTCAGTCGAGGACGGGCCAGGGGGCATGCCCATCTCTTCAGGCGACTTGAGGTTGCCGTTCTCGTCCGACATGCCGTCGGTGTAGACGAGTCGGCTCGTCGGGGTCACTTCGGTGAACTCCCCCGCAAACCACATCTTCATCGGTCCGTTCGGCGTTTCCATCTCCATGCAGATCAGACGTGACCCGCCGACCTGTACGTCCATCTCGGCGACCGGGATGGACGCTCCCTGCGGCCCGTACCAAGCCTGGAAGTGTTTGGCCTCGGTCCACATCTTCCAGACCAGGTCGATCGGTGCATCGAGGGTTCGCTCGATCACGACGGAGTTTTCGTTGCTCATCAGTGTTCTCTTTCAACTTGGTCTGTTTGATCTTCGGATTGTTGATCTTCGGATTGGTTCTCGGCTCGATCGGCCTGAATCGTGGCCAGATAGTCGTCCATGCGGTCGAAGCGCTCGTCCCACATGTGGCGGTACTGCTCGGTCCAGTTCGACACGGCCTCGATTGGTTCGGGTGCGAGCGTGCACGGTCGGTATTGCGCCCGCTTCCCCTGGCTGACCAGTCCGGCCTTCTCAAGCACCTTGATGTGGCGAGAGATGGCCGGCAGTGACATGTCGAAGGGGGCGGCGAGCTCATTCACGCTCGCCTCGCCCAACGACAGGCGAGCCAGGATCGCTCGACGGGTCGGGTTCGCAAGTGCGGCGAACGCTTCGTTCAAGACGTGTTCGTCGTCGGTGATCGTCATTCGCTGCTCTCCCCTCGGGCTCGATCTCGCCATTGCTTAACCTACTCTTTAATTAACGAGTGTGTCAAGTAAGGCGAGTCAAGTGGGCGGGACGAGAGACCGCGTCACCCGACCCGAAAGTCGCTGATCTGGACCTCTGCGCCGTAGTCGGCGAAATCACCGTCGGCTCGGGCTTGGCGGAACTGCCCCCAGTTGATCGTCCGGTAGTGCGCCTGGTCGCCACCAGCGATCGAGCCGGGCAGCGGTGCGTAGTCGGTGTCGTAGCTCGGGTTGAAGAAGTAGGGCAGCGAGAAGCGCTCGACCGACGACCGGGGCAGCACTCGATGAAGCGCAGCCTGGTACTGGTCATTCGACCAGACCTGCATCATGTCGCCGGTGTTGACGACGATGGCCCCCGGGGTTGGGTCCACGTCGACCCATCCCCCATCGGACTCGACCTGCAGTCCACCAACGTCATCTTGCAGAAGGAGCGTGAGTGCACCGGCGTCGGAGTGATGGTGCAGGGCCATGTCGCCGAGTGGTGTGACCTCGGATGCCTCATCGGCGTCGAGGAGATCGTCGATCGGATAGTGGTTGAGTCTGAGGAAACTCGTGTGGCTCGGCTCGAACCCGCCGTGAAGATGGTCGGCGGCTTCCCCGAGCCCG
>CALLIQ010000379.1 GCA_938008925.1 uncultured Acidimicrobiales bacterium | reverse complement strand
AGGTCTGGCGCTTCGAGGAGCTCGGTGATGGCTCCGAACGGGTCTCGGGTCTCGAGACCGTTCGTGAACGTCGAGTCGCCGGCGATGCCGACCACGATCTGCTCGCGAGGAGGGGCGGTGGTCGTGGGAGCCGTCGTCGGTGGACTGGTGGGTGGCGCCTCGGTCGTCGTTGGCTCGGTCGTCGGCGTTTCGGTGGTCGGCGTCTCGGTCGTCGGCGTTTTGGTGGTCAGCGTTTCGGTCGTCGTCGTCGCAAACGTGACCTCGCCCGAACCGCATGCGGCGGCCAGCAACGCGCCGGCGAGCAGCAGTGTTCCAGCCCTCCTCATGGAGGGCGACGCTACGAGATGCGGTCTTTCAGCCGGGGGATCACCTCGGCGGCGACCCGCTCCGCCTCCTCGGCGTGGGGCCACGCCGAGAGGATGAACTCGTCCATGCCGAGGCGCCAGTAGCCGGCGAGCTCGTCGGCCACCTCGTCGGGTGATCCGACGATGGCGGTCCCGCAGTTCACTCGCACCTGGCTGATCCCGTTCCAGAGGTTGGGGCCGATGCGATGAGGGTCGCCGTCGCTGCCAGCGGCGAGCTGTGCCTTCTGGCCGACGGCGGCCGTTCCGGCGAACGCCTTCTGCCGCTCGGCTTTCACGACGTTCGATGCCTTCGAGAGCAGGTCGTCGGCCCGGGCCCATGCGTCGTCGTTCGAATCGCCGACCACCAGATGGGTCCGCATGCCGAACCGTGGCGGGCGGCCGGTCTTGGCGAACGCCGCTCTGGCTCGATCGAGCAGCGCGGCTGTGGGCTCGGGCGGCTGAATCCAGGCGAGCAAGACGTCGGCCCAGTCGCCGGCGAGGCCGAGCGCGTTGTCGGATGCGCCGCCGAGATACCAACGAAGCGAACCGGGTGGGGGAGGGGGCGATACCTGTGCTCCCGCCAGCGTCACCGTTTCGCCCTGGTAGTCGACCGGCTCTCCGGTCCACATCTTCGTGCACGCATCCATGAACTCCGACGCCGCGGCGTAGCGGTCGTCGTGCGTGGTGGTGACGCCGAAGCGTTCGAAGTCGCCCTGGATGCCGCCCGGCACGACGTTGAGGTCGACCCGTCCGCCCGTGTTCGACGCGAGCGTCGCCGCCATCTGAGCGAACAAGCCGGGTGCGACGAAGCCGGGCCGCACGGCGATCAACAGACGGATCCGCTCGGTCGCTGCCAACAGGCCCGTCGCCGTCGTCCAGGTCTCGGCCAGCGGCGCGTCCGGGCTGAACAGTCCATTGGCGAACCGGGTGGGGATCAGGAGGTACTCGTAGCCGCTGGCCTCCGCCGTCTGCACCACCTGCTTGAGGTAGTCGAACGTGGGTGGCCGCTCGGCGACGTCGGTCCCGATGTGGTGGCCGTCGCCGTCGATTGGCACGAACCACGCCGTGCGGAGCTCGGGACGGTCACCCGCAGAGGGGTCGAAGGTGGTGTCGGCCATCGGGCCAGTGTGCCACGCCCCCGTTCGCCGATCCCCGCTCGGCTGTGCTGTGGGCGATGTCCCTGTTCGCCATGACCCCGGAGAGCAGCGCCACGTACGCCGACTGGTAGTAGATCGCCGGTTCCGACAGCTCCCAGGTTCGAGCGGCGTCGCTCACGGTGTCGTCGTCTGCGTAGGAACGAGCGGGTGCCTGGCCGAGCGCATCGCTCAGCTGGCCCGAATACGAGGCGTTCGGACCGCCGACGAGGTAACCGGGCGCCGGGCCGAGCGATGTCTCGTCGTTGGAATCACTGTCGTAGACCGAGCCGTCTCCGTAGCGGAAGTGATAGAGCTCGGTCACCGAGTACTCGGCCCCGAGGTCGCCGGTGTTGGAGAGATAGACGATGCCGAGCGGGTTGAGGCCGTGGAGGGCCGACAGGTGGGCGCCGGCCCGATCGGCCAGAGCGGCTGGCGGATCGTCGGTGAGTCGAGCGAGAGCGAGATTGGCGTTGCCCGTGTTCGCCATCACCATGTTCGAACCCCAGTGGAACTGTGGCTCGGGGAGGAACCAGCCGAAGAGACCGAGCTCGCCGGGCGCTCCGTGCACCGTGGCGTCGTCTCGAACGGCAACGACCCGTTCGTCGATCGCGGCGACGAGCGAGGGTTCCGCCGTTGGCAGGTCTCGATAGAGCTCGATGGCCAGCGCCTGTTCAGGGGCGTAGCGGCCGAAGGCGGAGTCGACGAACGGCAGCATCCGGGCGAGCCCGGCCCCGACCAAGTCGGCGAAGCGGGCTTCTCCGGTCAGCGCGAACAGATGGATGGCGGCGGTCGTCCAGTCGTCGCGTTGTTGGTCGAGGGATCGGTCGGCGTCGCCCGCATGGACGATCTGCGGGTCGCAGTCGTCGCGCCATTCGGTTCGGTCGGCCCACTCCCACGCTGCGATCGCTCGATCCTCGAGCTCGGCGGCCCAGATGGGATCGATGTCGGAGAAGACTCGGGCTCCAGCGGCGAACATGCCGGCGGCCGCGATCGTGGATGACGAGCAAGCCTCCTCGTAGAACCGTGGGCGGACGTCGTCCTCGATCAACGGCGCGCCCTCCCAGTCGGTGAAGCCGACCTTGAGCAGCACGCCGCCGTCGTCGTTCTGCATCCGTTCGACCCACTCGAGCTCCCACCGGACCTCGTCCAGAATGTCGGGAACGCCGTTCCCGGACTCGGTGATGCCGACCGCATCGTCGAACAGGTGGGGCGACGCTTCGTAGGCGCTGATGAGCTGGTGAACCGGGCCGGCCGCGAACGTCACGTACTTGTTCGTGTCGCCGGCGTCGTACCAGCCGCCGCTCAGATCTCGTGCCGTTTCGGGTGTCGGATCGTCGACCCAGCGAGCCTCGCCGTCTTGCCCCGGTCCGAGCAACGCCGCCTGCGCAGCCCACGGGTCGCTCGGTCCGCCGGTGATGGTCGAGACGTTCGCTCGGTTCAAGAAGAACACCCGGAGGGCCGTGTCGAGAAGCTCGTCGTACACGTCGGCTGCGATCTCGAATCGATCGCTCTGTGCGCCGGTCTCGACGTCGATGACGACGTAGCTGCCCTCGTCGTCCAGCGAACTGAAGTCGAATCGCCAGCCTCGATCACCGGACGCCACGTCGACGGCACCGTCGTTCCAGAGATCGGCGGAACCGCTGAACACCGCCTCGCCGGACGGCGATCCCGTGGCATCGACCCGCCGCACCTCGAGGTTCGGGGCCGTCGCCCGGCCGCCCGTGACGACCGCGACTTTCGTCGCGTCGGGCAGATAGCCGAACTGATCGACGATGATCGCCGGCGGGTCCAGCAACGCTTCGGCGCTCGCCGCCGGGTGCGCGGTCGAACCAATGCCGGGTGGGATGGCGAGTGGTGATGCGTTGACGGCCACGAGGATTGCGGTGGCGGTCGCGAAGTCGGAGAGACGGGGGCGTCGCATGGCCGAACCATGACCGTGCGTGCATGAAGCGATCGTGAAGGGTGGTCGTTTTCGTCGTGGTCGGTTCAAGAATCTCGCGAGATGCGACGACACCATCGAGATGCCGTCCGTTCGCCCCGTTCGACACACCTTCTTCGTCATGCTCGTGATGGTGCTGATCGCTTCACTGACCGGTGCGGTCAATGCCGGTCCGGCATCGGCGGCGGAGTCGGGTCCCGACGAACGCAGCGTCGAGCGGTTGTATCTCGCCTACTTCGACCGCCTTCCAGACGATGCCGGACTGGCGTACTGGAACGGTGAGGTCGCCGGTGGTCGATCGCTCGCCAGCGTGTCGGAACAGTTCGCTCGGTCGCCCGAGTTCGCGACCCTGTACGGCGCATTGTCGAACGCCGAGTTCGTCGAGCTCGTCTACCAGAACGTGTTGGGTCGTTCGCCCGAAGCCGAGGGGCTCACCCATTGGACCTCACAGCTCGACACTGGGGCGCTCGATCGAGGTGGTGTGATGCTCGGCTTCTCCGACTCAGAGGAGTTCAAGGACACGACCGGCGTCGTCGCGGATCTGCCGTCAGGGCCGGATCCTCGCAGTGTCGAGCGTCTCTACTTGGCCTATCTCGGTCGGCCCGGCGAGGCGGACGGATTGGCGTATTGGCAGTCCCAGCAAGATCGGGGCATGGCGCTGTCGGCGATCTCCGAGCAGTTCGCATCGTCGCCCGAGTTCGCGTCGTTGTACGGCTCGCTGTCGAACGCCGAGTTCGTCGAGCTGGTGTATCAGAACGTGCTTGGACGTTCGCCCGACTCCGCCGGTCTCAGCCATTGGAGCGCTCAGCTCGACTCCGGCGCGCTGACCCGCGGCGGCGTGATGCTCGGGTTCTCGGACTCGTCGGAGTTCAAGACAGCCACCGGCGTCTACGGCGCCCGGCCCGCCCCCGAACCGGGCGACATCCCTCAGGCCGGGAACCCGGCGGGCACCGCGGTGATCCCCGCCGACGCGCAGGCCGAGAACACGAGCAGCCCGGACCACGTCGTCGGCACCGGAACCCCAGCGAGCTGTACGTCGGCTGCCGTGGTCGCTGCCGTCGCCCAGGGCGGAACGATCACCTTCGACTGCGGGCCCGACCCTGTGACGATCGTGATGACCGACACCGCCCGGGTGTTCAACAACGCC
>CALLIQ010000378.1 GCA_938008925.1 uncultured Acidimicrobiales bacterium | reverse complement strand
ACCCGCGCCCCTACCGACACCCGCTGTCAGCGAACAGCCGGCCGCACCCGTGACCGAATCCGAAGGGAGCTGACATGGCAGAGAGGCGGAAGACGGAGCGACGCTTCGCCGTCATGGGCACGAGGGCACACGTTCTCGTCGGGTCGTCGGCCACGGAGGTCAGCCCCGCCGTCGACACCGATGCGCTGGTCGACCAGGCCGTCATCCGTCTCGAAGACCTCGAACGGCGATGGAGCCGCTTCGTGCCGACGAGCGAGATCAGCCAGTGGAATCGTCGCAAGGACGAAGCCTTTCGACCGAGCGACGTGACCTGGCGCCTTGTGCGGGCAGCGGCCGACGCCTCCGAGCGAACCGGGGGCCGGTTCGACCCCACCTTGCTCGAGCCCGTGCGGGCGATCGGCTACGACCGTCCCTTCGCCTCGATGTCCGACATCAGCTCGTCGGGACCGGCCACGTCGCCTGCGCTCCGTCGGCGCCACCCGAGCCACAACCCGAGGCGCCACTCGAGGCGCGACGGCCCCGAGCGTCGCCCCATCGCCCTCGACGTGTGCACCGGCTCGGTCCGCTCACCGAACGGGTTCGACCCGGGTGGCATCGGCAAGGGGTTCGCCGCCGACCTCGTCGTCGACGAACTCATCGCCGACGGCGCGGACCGGGTCATCGTGAATCTCGGCGGCGACTTGCGCATCGGCCAGGCGAGCGCCGGTGACGCGCCGGCGACCGAACCGGTCGACGTGAGGATCGTCGAATCGCTGCACCACAGCGAGGGAGGTGGGTCGATCGACGAGATCGTCCGCCTCGACCGCGGGGCTGTCGCCACCAGCACGACGCAACGCCGGCGTTGGCATCGAGACGGATCGACCAAGCACCACATCGTCGACCCCTCGACCAACGACTCCGCCCAGTCCCCCGCCGTGCTGGCCACCGTGGTCGCGGCCGAGGCGTGGTGGGCCGAGGCCGTGGCGACCGCACTGATCGTCGACCCGACCTTCATCCCGACCCGGGCCTGCGCGCTCGTCGTGTTCGACGACGGAACCCGTCGCACGATCGGCGACTTCGATGCCTACCGCCTCGCCCCGGAGGTCGTCTCGTGCTCGCCCTGATCAGCAGCGCACAGGCCGCGATCGTGAGCGAGCAGACGTGGTGGTTCGTCGCCCGGGTCGGCGGCATCGCCGCCCTCGTGCTCACCGCCCTCTCGGTCGGCTGGGGTCTGTTCTTGTCGTCCAAGATCTGGGACGGGCGACCGACCGCTGCGTGGCTGAACGCCCTGCACCGATGGTTCAGCGCCCTCACCGTCGTGTTCACGGGGGTCCACGTCGCCGGCCTCGCACTCGACGACTACGTCCACTTCGGCGTGACCGACATCCTCATCCCAGGAGCGTCGGACTGGAAGCCGATCCCGGTGGCGCTCGGCGTGGTCAGCCTCCACCTGCTCCTGGTCGTGTGGGGCAGTTCGCTCGCCATGAAGCGAATCCCTCGTCGCTGGTGGAAACGCATCCACCTCTCGTCCTACGCCATGTTCTGGCTCGGCCTCGTCCACGGCGTCACCGCCGGCACCGACGCCGGGCATCCGGCGGCGATCGCGGTCTGGGCGTCGACAACCCTCGGCGTGACCTACCTCACCCTCTACCGTGCTCTCACGGCCCGGCCCCGTCGACCCTCGACGATCCGATCGGCCCCCTCTCACTCCTGATGCGCATCCTGGTCGTAGAAGACGAAGCATCGATGGCAGCGTCGCTCGCCGCGGGCCTGCGGACGGAGGGGTTCGCCGTCGACATCGCCGCCGATGGAGAAGAGGGCCTCTGGTATGCGGCGGAGGTCGACTACGACGCCATCGTGCTCGACCTGATGCTGCCGAAGGTCAACGGGTTCGTCGTGTGTCGAACGCTCCGCGACCGGGGCGACTGGACGCCCGTGCTGATGCTCACCGCCAAGACGGGTGAACTCGACGAGGCGGAGGGACTCGACACGGGGGCCGACGACTACCTCACCAAGCCGTTCTCCTTCGTCGTCCTCGTCGCCAGGCTGCGGGCGCTCATTCGTCGTCGCGGCGACGAGCGACCGACCGTGATGCAGGCCGGCGATCTCACTCTCGATCCCGCCAGCCACCACGTGTCGCGGGGCGACACCGCGATCGAGCTCACGGCCAGAGAGTTCTCGATCCTCGAGTTCCTCTTGAGCCGAGCGGGGCAGGTCTGCTCGAAGAGCGAGATCATGGCCCACGTCTGGGACTTCGAGTTCGACGGCGACCCGAACATCGTCGAGGTCTACGTCCGCAGCCTCCGCAAGAAGATCGATCTGCCATTCGACCGAGCATCGATTTCCACGGTTCGCGGCGCCGGCTACCGATTGGAGGAGGACGGTGGCTGATCGAAACGTGGGCGCCGTCCTCAGCCGCGTTCGCCGCACCGGTCAGACGGTTCGAGGGCGGTCTGCGGTGCTCTCCGGGCTCGTGGTTCTGGTCGTCCTGACCATCGGGATGGTGGCGATTCTCTTCTTTTACCGGTCGGCCCTGCAGTCGAACCTTGACACCACGCTGCGCCAACAAGCGACCGACCGTGCAGAGCTCGTCCGTGACGGCACCGATCCGACATCACTCGTGAGTGCCCTACGCGACGAGTCCGCGGTCTGGATCGGCCGCCCGGACGGCACCGAGATCGCCGCTGGCGGGGCGCTCATCTTCACCGGCTCTCCGCTGCCCGACGATCTGATCGCGATGCCACTCGATCCCGGCACCAGCGTCGCTCGCCGCTTCGACGCCGAAGTGCTCGAGGTTCACGACAGTCCACCGGAGAGCTCCGCAGCGGCCGAACAAGAGCTCGAGGTCGAGTCGCTGCATGTCGGTATCGCCGCCTCGTCGGACGGAACGGTCATCGTGGTGAGCGCAGCTGAAGCCGAAGTCGTCATGTCATCGCTCGGGCCCCTGGCTCGGATCTTCGCCATCGCGCTGCCCATCGCCGTGCTCGGCGCGGCACTCCTCGCCTGGAACACGGCGGGCCGCGCCCTCCAGCCGGTCGAGCAGATCCGGCGACGGTCAGCCGAGATCACCGGGTCGAACCTGTCCGATCGGGTGCCGGAGCCAGCGACCGATGACGAGGTCGGTGAACTGGCGGTGACGATGAACGCGATGCTCGATCGCCTCGAGTCGCACCAACGCATGCGCCGACGATTCACCGCAGACGCATCCCATGAGCTGAAGAGCCCGATCGCGAACCTGAAGGTGATGCTCGAGACGGCCGACGCCGACCAGCTCGACTGGCCCTCGCTCCGGACCCGAGCCCTCGGCGAGACCGATCGCCTCACCGAGTTGCTCGACAGTCTCTTGTTCCTCTCCGAGCGCGACGAAGCCACACCTCGGCCACGGGCGAAGACGCTCGTCAACCTCGACGACCTCCTGTTCGACGAAGCTGAGCTCATCGCCTCGATGGGTTCGGTGCGCGTCGACATCAGCGGTGTCGAACCAGCCGCGATCCTCGGTGACCGACTCGACCTCCAGCGACTCGTCCGCAATCTGAGCGACAACGCCGCCCGCCACGCCGAGACGACGGTGTGGTTCGCCACCTCGGACGACGGCGACCAGACCATCGTCGACATCGCCGACGACGGGCCCGGCATCGCCCTCAATGATCGCGAACGGGTCTTCGATCGGTTCGCTCGACTCGACGACGCCCGCGACCGCGCCAGTGGCGGCACCGGGCTCGGCCTCGCGATCGCCCGGCAGGTCGCTCGAGAACACGGCGGCGACATCGAGGTGTTCGACCGCGACGGCGGCGGCACCCTCATGCGCGTCGCGCTGCCGTCGGGCGACGACCCGCTGGCGTCGTGACCCGAGCTTTGCTTCACTCCTCCGGTGACTTTCGACCTCATCTCCGACCCGTCTCAGATCACCACCGATTGGATGACGGCCGTCCTTCGCTCATCGAGCACGATCGACGAGAGCACGTCGGTGGCGTCGGTCGACGTGACCGACATCGGTGAGGACGGCGGCCTGCTGAGCCTTATCTATCGGGCGTCCATGACCTTCGACGGCGGGTCCGGACCAGCGAGCGCCATGGTCAAGATTCCGGTGCCTGACGCGAACATGCGGGGGACCGCCGACGTGCTCGGCTTCTATCCCCGCGAGCTCGCCTTCTACTCAGAGATCGCGCCTGGTGCCCCCTTCGGCGCCGCTGCGATCTACGGAGCGGCGATCGCGAGCGACTCGACCGACTTCGTCCTGGTGCTCGAAGACCTCGGTCAGCTCCGCAGTGTCGATCAGGTGGCCGGCGCGTCGCTCGACGACACCAGGGCGGTGCTCACTGCGATGGGCCGGTTCCACGCCATGTGGTGGGGACACGAGGACATCCCGGCGATGTCCGACCGGTTCTTGCCGATCAACAATCCCGTCTACATCGCCGCGCTCCCGGATGTGTTTGCCGGCGGATGGCCCGGCTGTCTCGAGCATGACGCAGCCACGCTGCCACCCGCACTGGTCGAGCATGGCAACCGCTTCGGCGAGCTCGTTCCCTGGCTCCTCGAGGAGATGATGGAGCCGGCGACGTTCGTGCACGGGGACTGGCGAGCCGACAACGTGTTCTTCGACGGCACAGGGCCCGACTCACCGGTGACGATGATCGACTTCCAGATCTCGGGCTTCGCCGTCGGGCTGTACGACGTCGCCTACTTCGTCAGTCAGTCGATCGACGCCGACGTGAGGTCCGGTCACGACGAAGACCTCGTTCGCCACTACCTCAGCGTTCTGGCCGACAACGGTGTCGAGCTCGACTTCGACACGGCCTGGCGCAAGTACCAGGTGTGCCTCGCCCACTGCTTCATCTACGCCGTCACCGGCTACCAGTCGTGGGATGCGTGGAACGATCGTCAGAAGGAGCTGGTCTCGACGATGCTCGATCGCTCGGTGCGGGCCATCGTCGACAACGACGCGCTCTCCGTTCTTCCCTAGCGCGGCCTTGCCGTCAGGCCCGCCATGCCCGACTGACCGGGCTTCCTTCGAACCAGGCTTCGTGCCTAGGGTCGAGCCATGACCGATCAGCTGCTGTACTCCGTCGACGGCCACATCGCCACGATCACCTTCAACCGGCCAGACCGGATGAACACGATCACCGGCGTGATGCTCAACGCCATCTCCGAGCGCCTGCTCGAGGCCGATGCTGACGACGACGTTCGAGCGATCGTGATCACCGGTGAAGGGCGCGCCTGGTGCGCCGGTCTCGACATCGAGGCCGCCAGCTCGGGCGGGGGAATCGGCGACGGCAGCGGAACGGCGAACGGCGAGTTCGATCTCCGCCAAGCGCCCCCCGTCGTGCTGCACAAGATCGACACGCCGACGATCGCCGCCCTCAACGGCGGAGCCGCCGGGTACGGCCTCGATCTCGCCCTCGGTTGCGACATCCGCATCGCATCGGACAAGGCCAAGCTCGCCGCCTCCTACGCGGCACGAGGCCTGCTCCCCGAGAGCGGCGGCACCTGGCTGCTCCCCCGCATCCTCGGCTGGTCGAAGGCCGCCGAGTTGCTGTTCACAGGCAAGACGCTCACCGCAGCCGAGGCGCTCGATCTCGGGTTGGTCTCCAACGTCACCGCCCCCGACGATCTGATGGGCGAGGCCTACGAACTCGCCGGCCAGATCGCGGCGAACGCTCCTCTGGCGATTCGGGCGTCGAAGC
>CALLIQ010000377.1 GCA_938008925.1 uncultured Acidimicrobiales bacterium | reverse complement strand
CTCGATGACGGACCACCGGGACGAGGGTCTCGTCGGTGCACATCGGACAACGCATCAGAACATCCTCTCGTGAGGTGGACCGCTCGGGACACCGGGGGGAAGACCGAGTTCGACCCTGGCCTCTTCGATCGCCTGCAGCCGATCGCGCACCGCCTGCGCAGCCACGGCCATCGAATCGTCGGCCGCGATCCCCTGGGCGAGCCTGCGTCGACCGCTCATGGCGACCGCTTCAGCGATCAGCATCTCGAGCTCGGCGACGACGCGTCCCGCTTCGAGTTCGAGCTCATCGAGCCCGTCCCACACCGCGTGCACCATCTCGTAGCGTGCCGTCACCGGGCCGAGTTCGGCCTCGATCGCCGCTCGCTGGGCCTCGGTGAGGGCGGCGTCTCGGGCTCGACGGAGCGCCTTGGCCTGCGCTTCGATCCCGCGGGGATCGAGCTCGGTCAGGACCTGGCGGGTCTCCACCCAATGGGTCCGCAGTCGGTCCAGTTCGTCTTCGGCCGCGTCGACAAGCCGTTCGAGTTCCGCTCGCGCCGCGGCATCGCTTGGGAGCGAGGCGACGTTGGACCGCAACGCACTCAATCGGAGACCGTGCTCGGAGACCATCGAGCCGACTCTAGAGCCGGGTTTGCCGGTCGGTGGCGAGGTCGACGGTGAGGTGGACGGTGCGGTGATCGGTGACGTCGAGGGCGAGGTCAGCCGGCGTTGACGAGTTCGGCCTGTGCCGCCTTCTCCGCTCGGCGCTCCTTCATTCGAGAAGCCACGCGGCCGGTCTTGGTGATGTACTTCATGAGGCGCTCACGGGCAGCCTCACCATCACCGTCGAGGCCTTCGAGCTCAGCGAGACCCCAGTACCCGAGCACGACCGGTTCGAGGATGCCCTCGTAGTGGTTGATGAAGTCGTAGATGCCGGCGTTCGCGATCGCCTTCGAATGCGCACCGAAGTCCGGGATGCCGGTGCCTGGCATGGCGAAGCCCGTGACCTGGCGCTCGAGCGCCTGCACCATCTGCGAGGGGTCTCGTTCGAAACCGGCCTTCGTGATGTCTCGGTAGAAGAGGAAGTGGTGATTCTCGTCGACGGCGACGCGCCGCATGATGTCGTAGCCGACACGGTCATAGGGTTCGATCGCTCGGCCGGTGTTTCGATGGGAGATGCGTGTCGCCAGCTCCTGCAGGGTGACGTAACACATGCCATCGGCTGCGGTCGGCGGCTCGGGAACCTCACCACCACTCATCTGCGCCATGCGGCCTCGCTCGAGCACCACCGGATCGACGGCTCGCGTCACCGTGAGGTAGTCGCGGATCGCCACGGCGTGACGACCTTCCTCGGCCGTCCAGCGGCGGACCCACGTGCCCCACGCCCCGTCGGCGCCGAACATCCGCTCGATGTCACGGAAGTAGTAGGGCAGGTTGTCTTCGGTGAGGAGGTTGACGAAGAGCGCGCTGCGGATCTCGACGGGCAAGTTCGTCTCTTCCGGCGACCATTCGTAGTCATCCTCGAAGTCGCGCCCTCGGCTCCAGGGCACGAAGGTGTGGGGGTGCCACTCCTTGTGCGCGGCGAGGTGGCGTTCGAGCAGCACCTCCGCCTCGGATTCGAGATCGTCCAGGAACGCTACGTCGCTGTCGAGAACCATGGACGGCAGCCTACCTACCGGTAGGTAGGCTGGTGCAACCCGGCACGAAAAACCCGGCAGACTGGGGAAACATGCGGGGTTTCATCCAGCCGATGAAGGCGAACAGTGCCGACCGAACACCGCGCGGCGACGGCTGGGTCACCGATCTCAAGTGGGACGGCATGCGCCTCCAAGTGGCGATCGACGGCGACGAGATCCGGTTGTTCTCCGGATCGGGTCGAGACGTGACGAGCCACTTCCCCGAGCTGCATTCGATCGTCGACGAGTTCGACGCCGACCACATCGACGAGGTCGTGCTCGACGGTGAGTGTGTCGTGTTCGACGGCGGACGCCCGAGTTTCCAGCGACTCCAACACCGCATCCACGCATCTCGACCGACCGCGGCGCTGCTCGCCGAGCATCCGGTCTTCTTCGTCGCCTTCGATCTCTTGTCGGTGGGTGGCAACGACCTGTTCGCCGTCGCGTTCGAGGACCGTCGACGCATCCTCGGCGAACTCCTCGGCGACGGACCGGGCTGGCGGGTCCCGCCGTACAGCGACGGCGACCCGGATGACCTGCTCGACTTGGCCCGAGACCGGGGCCTCGAGGGGATCGTCTGCAAGCGCGTGACGTCGGCCTATCGACCCGGCGAACGAAGTCCAGACTGGTTGAAGATCAAGATCCGACTCCGCCAAGAGTTCGTGGTCGGCGGCTGGCTCCCGGGTTCTGGCGGCCTCGCCGGCTCACTCGGCAGCCTCCTCGTCGGCGTGCACGATCCGGGACACCCCGGCGAACTGGCCTGGGCGGGAGCCGTCGGTTCAGGCTTGAGCGATCGGCTTCGGACGTCGCTCAAAGCCGATCTCGTCGCCTCACCGACGTGCCCGTTCGCCGAACAACCCGTGCTCGACCGACCCCCGACCTGGGTCGAGCCGACCACCGTCGTCGAGGTCGAGTTCAGCCTGTGGCCGCTGGGCGCGCAGCTCTGGCATCCGACGTTTCGGGGAATCCGAGTCGATCGCGATCCCGCCGACGTACACCGTGAGATCTTCGCTGGCTCGGCGGCGAGCCATGAAGAATCGGCCGATCCCGTCGATGGCATGGAATAGTTGGGCCGTGCCGGCGAACCCCCAAGACGAGATGCGCGTTGCGTTCCCCGCGAACGCCCGCTTCGCGCCCGTCGGACGCGTCGCCACCGCCGGCCTCGCCCTCAGGCTCGGATTCGACGTGGCGCAAGTCGAGAATCTCCGGCTCGCCGTCAACACCGCCATCAACGCGCTCAGTGGGGACGGCGAGGTGTCGCTCACGGCGACGTGGACCGATGATCAGTTGCGGGTGGAACTCGTCAACCCCGACGCGAGTGGCATCGCCGGCGACACGGGCGAGCCGGTGATCCCCGAGGTGCTCGTCGACGAGCTCGCTCGATTGGTGGCCGACGTCAGCGTCAGCTCGACGCAGATCTCACTCGGGATCGGCTGAGGCAGACGCTTCTGCCGCCTCGGCACCAGATGTGCCAGTACCGTCGTCAGACGTGTCGGCGAGGTAGGAGCGGTGTTCGTGGGGAACGTCGCCGCCGATGAACGAGACCGCTTGCGCCTCGCCGATGGCGGCGAAGCTCGCCGACGACTCCACGCAACGAACCCCGTCGGCGTCCTCGATCCACCCGACGGTCGTGAAGCGATCGCCGTCGCTCGACTCGACTCGGGCAACGGCTCGATGCTGCGCTCCCACCCAGACCGGTTGAAGGAACCTCGACGACGTCTCGACCGTCACGGCCCACTGGCCACCGATCGCGATCACCGCCCACGCCTGCACCTCGTCGAGCACCGCAAGGCTCACGCCGCCGTGAACGAGTGTCGGCGCACCGCTGAACGTCTCGTCGAATCGAAAACTCGTGTCGACGACTCCCTCATCGTGGTCGGCCCAGAGCTCGAGCCGGAGACCGCCGGCGTTGCGGCCCTCGCACACGAAACAGTTGCTCTCGAGACCCCAATCGTCGTTCGTGAGCCGCTGTCGGCCCGCCCGCTCGATCACCCGCTCGACCCGAAGCCGTCGGCGCCTCGATCGTCCGGGGCCGGCGGGAGCTCGTCGACCAGCTCGAACGAGGTCGGCGGCACCGGGATGACCAGCAGCTGGGCGATGCGCTGACCGCGCTCGATCGTGGCGGCTTCATCGGCGGTGTTGTGCAGGATGACGTTGATCTCGCCCCGATAGCCGGAATCGATCAGACCGGGAGCGTTCAAGACCGTGAGGCCCTCCTTCAGTGCGAGACCTGAACGGGGCAAGACCAGACCGGCCGCGTGCAGCGGCACCGCGATGGCGAAGCCGGTCGGAACCAGCGCTCGCTCACCGGGCCCGATGGTGAGATCGACCCTCGAAGGCAGATCGGCAGCCGCATCGCCCGCCCGCATCCGACGGGGCGGCGTGAGGTCGGGATCCAGGGCGACCATTGGCACGGAAAGCGGCGAGCTCGACTCGATCGGTTCTGGCACGGTGCCAGCGTAGTGACGGGGGACAGCTAGCCTCCGACCCATGCTCGCCTGGATGGATCTCGAAATGACCGGACTTGACCCGGCCAAGCACGTGATAGTTGAATTCGCAACGTTACTGACCGACGACGACCTCAACATCATCGCCGAGGGACCCGACATCGTGGTGCACGCAACAGACGAAGAGCTTTCAATGATGGATCAAGTCGTTGTTGAGATGCACACGAAGTCAGGTCTCCTGGACGAGATCAAGTCGTCCAAGGTCACCCTTCAGCAGGCGATCGATGAAACGCTTGCGTTCCTCAAGACCCACATTCCGGCGGAACGAACGGTTCCCCTGTGTGGCAACTCGATTGGTAT
>CALLIQ010000376.1 GCA_938008925.1 uncultured Acidimicrobiales bacterium | reverse complement strand
GACCGAGCGCCTCGTTCCACGCCGGCAGCTGAATCGATCGGGCCCGAGCGTCTTTGGAGAGCGTGACCGCCAACATCTCGAGCACGATGCGCTGCACGTTGTTCTCGGGTTGGGCCTCGGTGAGCCCGAGCGAGTTGACCTGCACGCCGTAGCGGAATCGGCGGGCCTTGGGATCGGTCACGCCGTAGCGCTCGAGGGTGATGCGATCCCACATCTCGGTGAAGGCCCGCATCTTGCAGGTCTCTTCGATGAAGCGGATGCCGGCGTTCACGAAGAACGACACCGAGCCAACGACCCGTTGGAAGTTCTCGTCGCTGACCTGGCCGGAATCGCGCACGGCATCGAGCACGTCGATCGCGGTGGCGAGTGAGTAGGCGATCTCCTGGACGGGGGTCGCGCCCGCCTCTTGGAGGTGGTAGCTGCAGACGTTCATCGGGTTCCACTTGGGAACGTTCGCATTGCAGTAGGCGAACATGTCGACGATGAGCCGGCGGCTCGCCTCGGGCGGGAAGATGTAGGTCCCGCGGCTGAGGTATTCCTTGACGATGTCGTTCTGTGTGGTGCCGCGCAGCTCGGTCGAGGCGACGCCCTGCGACGATGCGTTGGCGATGTAGAGCCCGAGCAGCCACGCAGCGGGCGCGTTGATCGTCATCGACGTGTTCATCTCCCCGACGGGGATGCCGTCGAGCAGCGTTCGCATGTGGCCGAGGTGCGAGACCGGGACGCCCACCTTGCCGACCTCGCCGCGGGCGAGCACGTGGTCGGGGTCATAGCCCGTCTGGGTGGGGAGATCGAAGGCGATCGAGAGACCGGTCTGACCCTTGGCCAGGTTGGTTCGGTACAGCTCGTTGCTGGCCTTTGCCGTCGAGTGACCCGAGTAGGTCCGCATCATCCACGGACGGTCACGCGTCGGCCGGGCTGGCTCGGTGTCGTCGTGGCTGGTGCCGGGGCTGGTGGTCGTCATGGTGAGTCGGTACTTCCAGAAGGGGGTGTCTCGCGGAGGGCGCCAGCAAAGGCTGCTGGCAGGTGCTGGTCAAGAGCAAGTTCGAGGATCGGGGCGTAGTCGTTTCGGGGGAGCGCTCGGGCGCCGAGGCTGGAGAGATGTGGCGTGGTCCACTGGACGTCGAGCACCCGATCGCTACCGGGCTGGAGTTCGAGAAGGTCGACCAGATGGACCAGAGCGACCTTCGAGGCGTCGGTTCGACGATGGAACATCGACTCGCCGGCGAAGAACCCGCCGATCGCGAGTCCGTAGAGGCCGCCGGCCAATCCGTCGTCGTCCCACGCCTCGACACTGTGGGCGATGCCGAGATGATGGAGCCGCTCGTACGCATCGACGATGCGGTCGTTGATCCAGCCGTGCTCACGGGCCGGATCGCCACAGGCCCGGATCACCTCGCGGAACGCAGTGTCGACGGTGACCTCGTAGCGCCGAAGCGACCGCCGAAGCGACCGGGAAACGGCGAGATCACCGGGGAGGAACACGCCACGGGGATCGGGCGAGAACCATCCGAGCTTGCGGCGGCCCAGCGGCATCGGGAAGTAGCCCGACGCATAGGCCGACACGAGCGTCGCCGGTTCGAGATCGGCGCCGACCGCGATGAGGTCCTCACCGGCCGGGAGGGCCGACAACGGCGGAAACTGCCATGTCGTGTGCCCTGATCGGCTCATCCGTTGGTCCCCTTCAGGCCTCCGGCGATGACGGCGGGCCGGTCAGCTGTAGTCGTAGAACCCTCGGCCACTCTTACGGCCGAGCTGGCCGGCCGCAACCATGCGACGCAGCCGGGGAACCGGGACGTAGTTCGGATCGGCGAACTCGGCGTTGAGCGCATCGAGGATCGACACGCTGGTGTCGAGCCCGACGAGGTCGAGCAGGGCGAGTGGACCCATGGGGAAATTGCAGCCGGCCTGCATGGCGAGGTCGATGTCCTCTGCGTTCGCGATGCCGAGCTCGAGCATCCGAACCGCATTGTTGAGGTAGGGGAACAGCAGCGCGTTGACGATGAAGCCGGCGCGGTCCTGCACGGTGACGGCCTTCTTGCCGCACGCCTCGACGAAGCCGGCGACGGCCTCCATCGTCGACGGGTCGACGGTGAGGGGCTCGATGATCTCGACCAGCGACATCACCGGCGCCGGGTTGAAGAAGTGGATACCGCAGACCTTGCCGGGACGGTTGGTCGCCATCGCCATCTCGACGACGGGCAGGGTGGAGGTGTTCGTGGCGATCAACGCGTGGGGCGCGAGATGCTCATCGAGCTCGGTGAACAGCTCCTTCTTCACGTTGAGGTTCTCCACGACGGACTCGATCACGAGATCGCAGTGGGCGAGATCCTTGATGTCGGTGCACGTGGTGACGCGGCCTGCGATGGCATCCGCCTCGGCCTGCTCGAGCTTGCCCTTGGAGACCTGACGCTCGAGGGACTTGGCCAGCTTCGCCAGCATCTCCTCGCCCGATTCGGGCTTGCGGGAACGCAGCACGACGTCGAAGCCGGCTCGAGCCGCCACCTCACCGATGCCGGAGCCCATGATCCCTGATCCGACCACGCCGATGGCTGTGATCTTGGTCTGGGATTCGGAGGTGGATGGGGACGAAGCGACGCTGCTCATCCGGAGACGGTAGCCGCGAGTTACCCGTGGGTAAAGTTACGACTCGTGGGCAATATCCCGCGTCAGGACTGGGTTTCGTGCAGTTTTGAACCACTCGCGCCGTTCGCTTCGCTCACGAACCGAGTTGCTCGCTGGGGCTCACAACTCGCAGATGGTGACGGGCTGCTGAGGTTGCCGAACTACTGCTCGGTGACGGTCACCGATTCGATGACGGTCTCTTCGGTGGGAGCGCCCGCCTGGTTGCCGGTCGACTCGATGTCGGTCACGACGTCGAGCCCGTCGGTCACGGTGCCGAACAGCGAGTAGAGCGGCGGAAGCGCTGCGCCCTGATCGCCGGTGACGACGAAGAACTGGCTGCCGTTGGTGTTCGGTCCGGAGTTGGCCATCGCCACCGAGCCGACCTGGTAGGCACCCTCTTCGGGGACCTCGTCGTCGAACTGGTAGCCGGGGCCGCCGGTGCCCAGCGGGCTGCCGACCGCGTCGCCACCCTGGACGACGAAGCCGGGAATGATCCGGTGGAACGACACGCCGTCGTAGTAGCCGTAGCGGGCGAGCACGACGAAGTTGTTGACCGTCTCGGGTGCTGCGGCCGCATCGAGTTCGATGGTGAAGTCACCCCGGCTCGTCGAGACCTGGGCGAGGTAGGTGGCCGATTCGTCGATGCACATCGGCGGCGCTTCGGCGAAGGACGTGGTCCGCTCGGAGGAGCCATCCTCAGCGGGGCATTCGGTCGGGCCGTCGATTGCGGCACCGGGTGCCGGAGCGACCAGCTCGACGGGTTCGGGCAGCGGCTCGGTCGACGCGGTCGTGTTGATCTCGGGATCGAAGGTGTTGTCGGCGGCGGTGTCGTCGCCGCGACCTGCGAACCAGATCAAGACGACGGCGGCCACGACGAGCAGACCGATGATGACGCCGGTCGTGATCCGCTGACGCAGATTGTCTCGGCTCTCGACCTTGCGTTGTTCTTCGAGGCGCGCCTGGCGGTTGGCCTTTTGGCGTTCTCGTTTCTCAGTACCCACGGCTGGAAAGACTAACGATCCGGTGACCCGATGATGGGGCAGGTCGCAAACCCGTTGCCGGCGACCGTCGCGCCCGGGTGGCGAGTGCGGTCATGGCCAGAACCAGACGGTGCCAAAACCAGACGGCGTGTCGAGCGGGCACCGATAGCCTTTCGCCTCGATGGCTCTCGTCGTTCAGAAGTTCGGTGGAACCTCGGTCGCTGATCCGGATCGGATGCGAACCGTGGCTGACCACGTCGCCCGTTGTCGCCGCCGAGGCGATGACGTCGTCCTCGTGATCTCCGCGATGGGGAAGGAGACCGACGAGCTGCTGCGCATGGCCGAAGACGTCTCTTCGGTTCGTCCGGGTCGTGAGATGGACATGCTCATCACCGCCGGCGAGCGCAAGGCCTGCGCACTGATGTGCATGGCTCTCGCCGATGCCGATGTGCCCGCTCGGTCGTTCACCGGGAGCCAGGCCGGCTTCCTCACCGACACGAACCACCGCAATGCGAAAATCCTCGAGATCACGCCAGACCGCGTGCAGGAGTCGATCGCCGAAGGCGTCGTTCCCGTCGTCGCCGGCAGCCAAGGTGTGTCCACCGAGCGCGACGTCACCTTCCTCGGTCGAGGCGGCTCCGACACCACGGCCGTCGCACTGGCCCACACCCTCGGAGCCGAGCTGTGCGAGCTCTACACCGATGTGTCCGGCGTGTTCAGCGCCGATCCTCGCGTCGTTCCGATGGCGTCGAAGATGACCTCGATCACCTTCGACGAACTGCTCGAGATGACCGCCACCGGCTGCCCGAAGCCGGCCATGCGATCCGTCGAGGTCGCACACAACTACGAAGTCCCCCTGCACATTCGTTCCGCCTTCACCTGGGAGCCAGGAACGCTCGTCGTCCAAGAGGAAACCGCTGTGGAACAACCGATCATCCGAGCCGTCACCCACGACGTGTCCGAGTCGAAGGTCACCGTCGCCGACGTCGATGACCGTCCCGGTGTCTCGGCCAAGCTCTTCCGTGCGCTCGCCGACGGCGGCGTCAACGTCGACATGATCGTGCAGAACGTGTCCGACGACGGTTGCACCGACATCTCGTTCACCGTGCCCACCGAAGACCTGACCGCCGCCAGTTCGATCCTCGAATCCGACGAGATCAGCCAGCTCGGCTCGAAGGGCGTCTCGACCGACGAGTCGATCGGCAAGGTGTCGATCGTCGGCGCTGGCATGAAGTCGAATCCCGGTGTCGCGGCGACGATGTTCGAGACCCTCGCCAACAACGACATCAACATCGAGATGATCTCGACCTCGGCCATTCGGGTCAGCTGCGTGATCGCCGCCGACAAGGCCGAAGAGGCCGTCGTCCTCCTCCACTCGGCCTTCGGCCTCGATCGAGCCTGAGCCGTTCGCTTCGCTCACCGGCAACTCTTCGAGTTGCTTCGAGTTGTTCGCTGGCGCTCACAACTCGCTCGCCGATGTTCATCGGCTGAAAAACTCGCTTCCGGTCGCTGGGCGCGCCCAATACGCTTGGGGTCATGCGCGTAGGAATCGTTGGTGCCACCGGTCAAGTCGGAAGCGT
>CALLIQ010000375.1 GCA_938008925.1 uncultured Acidimicrobiales bacterium | reverse complement strand
ACCGAGCCTTGCTCGGGATCGTCGAACGTCGCGGCCTCGCATGCGGCGATGCCGTCGGCGTGGTCGATTCGGCGTTCCTCGGGACTGTGGATGTCCATGACGACCGCAGCGCCGACGATCGGGAACCGACCGCCCGGCAGCTCCAGGCCGATGTCGTTCTCGGCGCACCAGTCGGCGACGCCGCCTGCGGCGCGCAGGCCAAAGAGCGACGAGCCGCAAAGGGTGACGGCGTGGATGGCGGTGTTGGCCGAGCCGGGGGAGAGGACACCGGCCTCTCGCGTTCCCGGCGCGCCGCCGCGGATCGCGATCGCACCGACCGAACCCTCCGGCGGAAGCAAGACGGTGCAGCCGGTGTGATGGTGTGCGTCGGTCGTCATGCCGATGCGGAGACCGTTGATCCCGAGCGCTCCCGGGCCGTCGTTCTGTGTCACAGCGGTGGTGTGTACCGGCCGTCGACCGCGAGCCAACCGCCGTCGACGAAGTGGATGGCGCCGGTGACGAACGAGGCCGCGTCCGAGGCGAGATACACGACGATGCCGGTCTGCTCTTCGGGCATCGACCAGCGGCCGAGCGCCGAGATGTCGGCGTATGCCTGGTACCACTCGGGGTCGGCTTTGATCTGTTCGGTGAGCGGCGTCTCGACCACACCGGGGCCGACGGCGTTCACCCGAACGCCCTTGGGGCCGAGCTCGGCCGCGAGGGTCTTGACCATCGCCAACGCCCCGGCCTTGGTCGCGGCGTAGACGCCCTGACCGGGCTCGACGACCTGTGAGCGAACCGAGCTGAACACGATGATCGAGCCGGACCCGTTCTCGGCCATCGAGCGACCGGCCGCCGTGATCGCGTTGAAGGTGCCGCGGAGGTTGAGATCGACGACGCGGCTGAACTCTTCTTCACTCATGTCGAGGAGCTGCTTGCGAACATTGATCGACGGCGTGCACACGAGCGTGTCGACGGCGCCGAAGTCGGCGAAGAGTGTTGCGACGGAGTCGGCGTCGAGAATGTCGACCGAGCCCGCTGATGCTCGGCCGCCCTCGGCCTCGATGGCCGTCGCGACAGCCGACGCGGCATCGCCGTTGAGATCAGCGCACAGCACCTCGGCACCGTGGGCCGCCAGTGCTCGGGCGCACGCCTCGCCGATTCCCGATGCCGCCCCGATCACCACGGCACGCTTGGCCGACAGGTCGAACAGGTTCCGGTAGTCCTCGAGCGTCGTCATCTCCGGCGGAGCCTACGCGCTGCCCCTGAGCGCCTCCAGCGCGGTTCCCTCGCAGCCCAGTTCTCCTCCAACTCAGTTCTCCTCGATTTCAGTTCTCCTCCAACTCATAGGCGGTGCGGTCCAGCACGCTCCGGAGACTGAAGCTCGATCGGATGCGGGTGACGTGGGGGAGGAGTGCGAGGTGCGTCCGGTGGATCTGTTCGTAGTTCGGGACGTCCGCCACCTCGACCCGCACGAGGTAGTCGGCATCGCCGGCCATGAGGTCGCAGCTTCGGACCGCCGGATGGGTGACGACCGCCGCCTCGAATTGGTCGAGCACGCCTTCCTCCTGTGAGTCGAGCGAGATCTCGACGAACACCGTGGTCGAGCGACCGATCGTTTCCGGGTTGAGTAGGGCGACGTAGCGATCGATCACCTCGGCATCCTCGAGCGCCTTCACCCGACGGAGGCAGGCCGAGGGCGACAGGCCGACGAGGTCGGCCAGGTCGGTGTTGGTGATCCGGCCGCTGTGCTGGAGCGCCCGCAGAATGGCTCGATCGGTGGTGTCCAAGTCCATGTTCGGCATGATCGTGCGTGTTCGGACGCGAGTGCAAGGGAAAGTTGTGCAAAGCGCTCCGATTCTCACCGATTTCGCAATCCTGCTCACCGGTTCGTGTGAGACGCTCGAACGACTGCCGCGAACGACGCGGCCGGCACATCGGAGACGTGCATCGCACGGCCGATCGACGCCGGGAAGATCAACGAGTGGGTGGTGTCATGCGAGTCGGAGTTCCCAAGGAAATCAAGACCCTCGAACAGCGGGTCGGGCTCACTCCCACCAGCGTGCGCGAGCTGGTGTCGCACGGTCACTCGGTCCTCGTCGAGACCAACGCCGGCATCGGCATCGGGGCGACCGACGCCGACTACGTGTCGTCCGGTGCTGACATCGCTCCCGACGCGGCGACCGTGTTCGCCCAGTCAGACATGATCGTCAAGGTCAAGGAGCCACAGGCTGTCGAGCGGGCGATGCTCACCGACCAGCACCTGCTCTTCACCTACCTGCACCTCGCTCCCGATCCCGATCAGACGCACGACCTCATCGCCTCGGGCGCCACGTGCGTCGCCTACGAGACGGTCACCGATCGTCGCGGCGGCCTCCCTCTGCTCGCTCCGATGTCGAAGGTCGCCGGCCGCATGTCCGTGCAGGCCGCCGCCCATCACATCGAAGCGCCCCAGGGTGGCGCCGGACTCCTGCTCGGTGGCGTGCCCGGCGTGGCTCCCGGCAAGGTCGCCATCATCGGTGGTGGCGTCGTCGGCTCGAACGCAGCCGAGATGGCCGTCGGTCTCGGCGCCGAGGTCACGATCCTCGATCGCAGCCTCGACGTGCTCGACGAGCTCAACGCCCGATTCGGCAACAAGGTGAAGACGATCTACTCGACGCAGTCCTCGCTCGAGGAGTACGTCGAAGACGCCGACGTGGTCGTCGGTGGTGTGCTGGTGAAGGGCGCTCGCGCCCCGAAGCTCGTCACGGCTGAGAACGTCAAGCGCATGCGGGTCGGCTCGGTCCTCGTCGACGTCGCCATCGACCAGGGCGGTTGCATGGAGACCTCGAAAGCCACCACGCACGCCGAGCCCACCTATGTGATCGACGACGTCGTTCACTACTGCGTGGCCAACATGCCCGGCGCGGTCCCGAAGACGTCGACCTACGCGCTCAACAACTCGACCCTGCCGTTCGTGTTGGCGCTGGCCGACAAGGGCGCCAAGCAGGCTCTGGCCGACGATCCTCACCTGATGAACGGGCTCAACGTCGCCGCTGGCAAGGTCACCGAGAAGGCCGTGGCCGAAGCGCTCGAGCTCGACTTCCACGACCCCGTCACCGTCGCCGCCTCTCTCTGACCTCTCTGATCTCTGGGGTCAGGTCTCGATTTCCGGAGGTTTGCCGTTTCACTCAGCGAGTGTCGGCTCCGCGGAACTCGTCTCGACTTCCAGAGGTTTCGCGCTCACTGTGCGGAAGCCGAGGTTGCCGACCGACGAGTCGGGTCCGTTCGAACTGCGAGCGCTGACGCGATAGCGATGGCAGTAGGAGGCGTGGCAGAGATAGGAGCCACCCCGCATCACCCTGGCCTGCCCGCTCGTCGGGCCGGTCGGGTCGCGCCGTTCGTGGTGCCGATAGCCGTTCGGGTCGAACCAGTCGGCGCACCATTCCCACACGTTGCCGCACGTGTTCCACAAGCCGTAGCCGTTGGGCTCGAACGCGTCGACCGGTGCGGTGCCGAGGTAGCCGTCGGCGGTGACGGGGGAGTCCGGGAACGATCCCTGCCAGACGTTCATCGCGTGGTGGCCACCGGGTTCGAGCTCCTCGCCCCACGGAAACGTTGCACCGGCGAGTCCGCCGCGCGCTGCGAACTCCCACTCGGCCTCGGTCGGTAGTCGAGAACCATCCCATGCGCAGAAGGCGAGAGCGTCGTCGTGGGACACGTGGACGACCGGATGGTCGCCTCGACCCTCGATCGATGAGTGCGGGCCTTCTGGTCGTCGCCAGTCGGCACCGAACACCTGACGCCACCACGGTGTCGCCGCCACCCCTCGGGTCTCTTCGAAGTCGTCGGGGAGCAGGCCGCCGAACACGAACGACCACTCGAACCGCTCGGCGTCGGTGAGGTGCCCGGTGGCGTCGACGAACGCGGCGAACCGATCGTTCGTCACAGCGTGAGCATCGATGGTGAACGGACTGAGCGCGACCTCGTGGACCATGGCCTCGCCGTCGGCCGGATAGGCGACGGGGCCGGCGGTTCCCATGGCGAAGATGCCGCCGGGGATCGCCGCTCGCGCCGGTTCGGTCCCGGTCCTGCTCACCGCCGAGTGCGACGGCAGGCTCGTGGGCGGGACGACCTCGTCGCCCGGACCTCGGCCGGGACCACAACAGCTCACCCGTTGATCTTCTCGGTCCCAGGTCGAGACGTCCAACCCGGTCGTTCTACGGTCTGTCGATGCGCGACGCTGCTGATCGACCGAACGTCATCCTGATCAACTGCGACGATCTTGGATACGGCGACCTCGGTTGCTACGGGTCGTCCCTCAACAAGACGCCGACCATCGATCGGATGGCGGCCGAGGGGCTCCGGTTCACCGACTTCTACATGGCGTCGCCGGTGTGCTCACCGTCTCGGGCGGCGATGCTCACCGGCAGCTACCCGTTGCGGGTGGGGTTCGGTCCAGACGAGATGGGGGGCGGCGTGCTCTTCCCCGGTCACGCCCACGGGTTGAACCCCGACGAGATCACGATCGCCTCGCTGCTCAAGCAGGGTGGCTACGCCACCAAACTGGTCGGCAAGTGGCACCTCGGCGACCAGGCCCCGTTCTTGCCCACCGAGCACGGGTTCGACAGCTACTTCGGCATTCCCTACAGCAACGACATGGGCCGTCAGGCGGCCATGGAGGGTTGGCCCGAGTGGGAGGAGATCATCGAGAAGTTCAAGCTGAACCTTCCACCCCATCGCCCGCCGCTCCCGCTGCTCGACGATGACGACGTGATCGAGGCGCAGCCCGATCAGGCATCGCTGACCGAGCGCTATCTCGAGCACGCCGTTCGGTTCATGCGAGCCGAGCAGGACGGTCCGTTCTTCTTGTACTTCGCGCACATGTACGTCCACCTGCCCATCTACGTGCAGCCACGGTTCCTCGAGCAGTCCGACAACGGTCGCTACGGGGCGGCGGTCGAGTCCATCGACTGGGCGCTCGACGTCGTGCTCGCCGAGCTGGCTCGACTCGGGCTCGACGAGAACACCGTCGTGATCTTCACGAGCGACAACGGTGCGCTCGACCGCCCCGATGGGGGCAGCAACGGCCACCTACGCGGATCGAAGGGCAGCACGTGGGACGGCGGGCAGCGCGTGCCGTGCGTCGTGCGGTGGCCGGGAACGATCGAGGCGGGGCGAGAAGCGTCGACCGTCGCGACGGCCATGGACCTGTATCCGACGGTCGCTCGGCTAGCGGGGGCGACGGTGCCAGACGATCGGGTGATCGACGGCGTCGACCTGGTCGAGGTGTTGCTCGATGGAGCGGACGAGACCGTGCGGGAGTCGTTCGTCTACATGGTCGGCGGGACGATCAGCGCGGTGCGCGTCGGTCGGTGGAAGCTCCACGTTCGCCGCAGGAGCACTGGCGGCTACCGGCACTTCGACGAGGTGTTGGAGCTCTACGACATGGAAGCCGACCCGGGCGAGACGGCCGACCTCGCCGACCAACATGGCGACGTCGTCGCCGAACTCATGGTGCACATCGAGGCGGCCCGGGCCGACCTCGGCGACGAAGCCACCGGTACGACCGGATCGGGAATCCGACCGATCGGTACCGTCGACGACCCGCAGCCGCTCACCGTCTTCGACGAGAACCAGCCGTACTACATGGCCGAGTACGACCTCGCCGACCGAGGCTGAGCTCGGATGGTCCCGGCTGGTTTCCTAGAAGCCGGCGAGGCGCTCGGCGGTGTCGGCGATCGGATAGTCGTTGGCGGCTTCGTAGGCGAGGCCGTCGCTGAGCCCGAGCCGATCGGACGCGTCGTAGAGATCTTTGTAGGCGGCGAGCGAACCGGCGCTGTTTGCGACGATGTCGGCCGACAACGAGGCCACCTCGGCGTCGAGCTCGGCCGCTGGAACGGCCCTGCATGCCATGCCCATCTCGAGCGCTTCCACCCCGGTGAAGGTGCGGGCCGTGAACGACAGCTCACGGGCCTTGGCCGGGCCGACCGCCCGAGGCAGGCGCTGCGACATGCCCCATGTGGGACGGAGTGCGAACTTGGCGTGGGTGTCACCGAGCTTTGCTTCCTCGGCGACCACCATCAGGTCGCAGGCCAGCGCGATCTCGAGTGCGCCGGTGAAGCAGAAGCCATTGACCTTGGCGATGCTCACCGTCGGCATCGTGGACAGCCGGTTGGTCAGTCGCCGGGCTGGCTCGTCGAGCAGGGTCCCGACCACGCCATTGGCTGGCGATGTCTGGCCGAGGGCCTTGAGATCGACTCCCGCGCTGAAGGCTCGGCCGGTCCCGGTGAGCACGACGATCCGTTGCTCGGGGTCGGCGTCGGCGGCCGCGACGGCGGCATCGAGTGCCTCGAGCATCGATGGCGTGATCGCGTTGAGCGCGTCCGGCCGGTTGAGGGTGATGGTGGTGACACCGTCGGCCGCGGACACGATCAGTTCGTTCTCTGACATGCCCCGCAGTCTGGCCAAGGGTCACGCGGCGGTCCAGACCGCGCCGCTGGTGTAGCGACGGAGTCCGAGTGTGAACACGGCCCACGCCAGCGTCGCGGTTCCGAGCGCGACCGCGGCGAGGCCGAGCGCCCACCACGGCTCGAAGCTGTCGATGAGCTTGGCCGGAACCGTCGAGACGAAGGCGGCGGGCACGACGCCGTAGAGCAGGAACCGGGCGACGCCGCTGAAGATGTCGACCGGATAGTTGGCGAACAACAAGATTGCGTGGAAGCCGAGATCGCCCGCTTCGTTGCGGCTCGTGAAGAAGCTGGCCGATCCGGCGAGCACCAAGAAGCCGCCCAGGACGAGAACCGAACAGACGACGCCGAACACGTACAGGCCGAATCGGGCGGGGCTGGGATCGCCGAGCACGACGAAGAGGCCGAGCCCGAAGAAGAGGTCACCGACGTTCACGGTCTCGATGCGTCGAGCGAGCAAGTGGAGCAGCGGTGGCGTCGGCAGAGCGAGCACGGCATCGAGCCCGCCGGAGGATGCGAGCTCGCCGATGCGCCGCACATTGTTGGTCAGTCCGAGGACGAATCCGGCCGACGTGGTGAGGATGGCGAACAAGACGATGACGTCGTCGATGTCCCAGCCCCGCAGTTCCCCGACTCGCCGGAAGAACAGCCACCAGAACACGATCCAGACCACGTCGTTCACGATCATGGCGACGATCTGCAACCAGAAGCTCCGGCGGTTGGCCCATGCCTCGAGCCAGGCCGACCGCCAGGTCGTTGCCAGGCCTCGAGCGTGGGTGCGCCACTCGGCGATCATGCGCCGACCTCGGTGAGATGGCGTTCGCCGTTCGCGAAGACTCGGGCGGCGACCACGGCGAACACGCCGATCCAGGCCAGTTGGATGGCGAGCAGGTGCGGCTCGATGTTCCCGGCTGCGAGGCGACCGGGGGCGTAGGCCATCGAGCTGAACGGCAACACCTTGGCGACGATCTCGACGGAGCGAGGCAGCACCTCGAGCGGGAGGAGCATGCCGCCGGTCACGAAGACGAGCTTTTGATAGAGGAACCAGGTGCTCTTCGCATCGAGGATCCAGAAGGCCGCGCCGGCGAAAGCGAACTGGGCGAGCAGGTTGGTGACCACGGCGAGCACGAGCGACGGAGCGGCCAGGAGGAGCGCCCACCCGTTGATCGGTGCCCCGCCGACCAGGAGGCAGAAGGCGACGCCGAGCACGGCGCACACGGCGAGCCGGGGGAGGATCCGCCCGAGCTCTTCGGCGACGCGAGCGAGAAGAACGGACGTAGGCCGAAGCATCTCGACGGTGACATCGCCGGCCCCGATGTCATCGCCGATGTCCTCGATGAGCCGCTGTGGCATGGCGATCGTGGTCGCCTCGGTCGATGCGATGTACCAGACGAGCGCTGTGGCCGAGTAGCCGACGATGCTGCCACCGCCCGCTTCCGCAGCCGCCCGCCACAGTCCCGACAGCACCGTCGTGACCATGAGGTAGAGCCCACCCGCGACGATCAGGCCACCCGGCTCGGCGACGACGGTGCGCATCGCGGTGGTGAGCGCGCGCCGCCCGACCCGCCACGAACTGGCGCTGTCCCGGATCATGCCGGCTGCTCGTAGATCTCGCCGATGATCTGCTCGAGCGGCGGATCGATGACCGAGAGGTCTGCGATGCGGACGCTCGACATCACCGTGTCGACGAGGCTTGCGATCGGTGTGGCGGTCGTGTCGACATCGACCCTGACCGTTGCGGCCGACATCGAGGTGACCGCGCCGAGCGGCGCGACGAGCGCGACGAGGCGCTCGTGGTCGTCGCGGTCCTCGAGACCGATGTCGACTCGCTTGGTCGTGAGG
>CALLIQ010000374.1 GCA_938008925.1 uncultured Acidimicrobiales bacterium | reverse complement strand
GAGCTTCGTCTTTGGCGCCTACCTCGACAACGATCCGGTCGGCTGGATCTGGGGAGCCCACATGCGGCGACCCGACGGCCGCATGATGAGCTACGTGCACGAGATCGACGTGGTCGCGGCTCATCGACGCAAGGGCGTCGGGTCATCACTGATCGAGGCTGCCGTTGGGCTGGCGCGCCGCAACGGCAGCCACGGCTTGTTTCTCATGACGGGGGCGGACGACGACGCCGCGAACGCCCTTTTTCGGGAGATGGGTGCCGACCGGATGAGTGAGGCCGGCGAACACGGCTACGCCTGGCTCTTCTGAGCGACCAACTCAGCTCCCATGCGGGGTGGTCGACCCCGAGAGTGAGAGCTCGAAAGCCAGTTCTGGCTGTCAGTCCTCGACGAGTACGGGTGGTTCGTTCTCGCTCATTCGCTCGGCGACCACGTCGTCTGGCATCGAGATGATCGCCTCGTAGACCTCGCGGGTCATGCCGCGTTGCCACGGCACGTCGGGGTCGAACACCGGCTGGGCGACGGGAGTCTCTGGCCGCTCATAGCTGACCGGGTTGCGGAACGTGTCGAGCTCTTCGGCCGAGATGCCGGCGAGCTCGACGACCTCCGGGTCGATCCAGGCGCGACCATCGATCGGCTTCGCCGAGGTTGCCACTTCGAGGCTGAGATCCTCTGGGCCGGCGAAGTAGATCGAGTGGCACATGCCGTGGTCGATCGGCCCGAAGATGGTGACGCCGCGAGAGCGGATCCGATCGCGCATGGCCAGCAGCTCGTCGTGCGTGTCGACGTTGAGTGCGAGGTGCTGCATCGAGCCGCCAGCGCACGGGCCGCCGGGGCTGCCGGCGTGGGTGACGCCGAGGGTGCGGTCAATGTCCTTGATGTCGGGTGTCTCGACGAAGGCGATCGAGCACGAGTCGTTGAGCTTCAGGAATCCATGCCACGCCCCTTCGACGCCGTGCATCCAATAGAGCGCGACGAGCTCGCAACCGAGCACGTCATTGAAGAACTCGATCTGCGCCTTGATGTCCTTGGTGGCGACGGCCAGGTGATGGACGCCGTTTGGGGAGGTCATGTGAGGTCTCCGCTCGCTCGTGGGTGGTCGTTCATCGTCGGGGGAGAGAATGCGTGTCCGCCGACGGCTGAGATCACCAGCCTGCATCGGCTCGACCGTCAGCGCCAACGAGCGAGTTCGCTCGCCTGGCCGCCACCTGATTCACTACCCGTTGCTCGGCGACCGGCCGAGCGGATCTGAGATCGAGGTGGAGCCATGGTGGACGTCGATTATCTGGTGATCGGCGCTGGGGCCATGGGTATGGCCTTCGCCGATGTGATCCTCACCGAAACCGATGCGACGATCGCGCTCGTCGATCGTCGCCCCCGTCCTGGCGGTCACTGGAACGACGCATACCCGCACGTCCGTCTGCACCAGCCTTCGTCGTTCTATGGCGTGAACTCTCGAGTCCTCGGCACCGAGTCGATCGATCGCTACGGATGGAACCAAGGCCTCAGCGAGCTGGCGTCCGGTTCGGAGGTGGTCGGCTACTTCGACCAGGTACTCCGACAAGACTTCATGGCCACCGGTCGAGTGCAGTACTTCCCGCTGAGCGACTACGAGGGCGACGGCACGTTTCGGTCGCTCGTGACCGGCGAGCGAACGGCACTGATGGCTGGGAAGGTGGTCGATGCCACCTACATGAACGTGGTGGTCCCCTCGGTCCGTCCACCGCTCTATGACGTCGCCGACGGTGTCACCTGTATTCCCCCGAACCGACTCGGCGAACCGGGGATGTTGCCGGGTGACGGTGCCGTCGTGGTCGGCGGCGGCAAGACCGGCATGGACGCGGTGCTGTTCATGCTGGAGAACGGCGTCCCGGCGGACGACATCACGTGGATTCGGCCGAGAGACCAGTGGTGCATCAACCGCAATCGCTTGCAGCCGATGTTCGAGTTCTTCCACGACGCGATGGGCTCGCAGGCAGCCACGCTCAAGGCGATCGCCGAATCCCAGAGCATGGAGGACATGTTCGAGCGCTTCGACGAGGCCGGCGTGCTGTTGCGCATCGATCCAGACGTCACGCCGACGATGTATCGCTGCGCCACCGTGTCAGAGCTCGAGATCGAGGCACTTCGAACGGTGACCAACGTCGTCCGTCTCGGCCACGTGCACTCCATCACGACTGATCAGATCACGCTCGACGACGGCTCGATCGCGACGTCGCCCGGCACGATCCACATCGACTGCACGGCCGACGGTCTGGCCCAACGTCCCGCCGTCCCCATCTTCGACGGCGCCAAGATCACTCTGCAATCGGTCCGTACCTGCCAGCAGGTCTTCAGTGCCGCGTTCATCGCGCACATCGAGGCCACCCACGACGACGACGAGACCAAGAACGGGCTCGCCACCGTGATTCCACACCCCGACGACCACCTCGATTGGGCGCGGGTCACGCTCGCCCACATGAAGAACTCCGCCCGCTGGCAACAAGACCCCGAACTGGCCGAGTGGCTCAGCCGGTCTCGCCTCTACGGCTTGAGCGGATCGTCGTACCCGGAGATCGTCGAGCCGGACAAGCTCGAGGTGATGGCAACGATCGCCGAGTTTGCGATGCCGGCTGCGATGCGGTTGCAGGAATACGTCGACGCCATGGACTGAGGCGTCGGGCCCGCTACGGCGACGTCTCGACCTCGAAGTCGCTGGGGTCGATGTCGACGAACAACTGACGGAACTCGGTGCTGTCGCCGGGCCAGATGCTGTGATTGTGTCCGGTGCCCTCCGACCACCACGACGTGCATCCCTTGCTGTGCGTCGTGTTCTCGAATCGGCCGCGAACGTCACGGGTGAACGCATCGACGGCCTCCTGCGTGGGGCTGATGGCGGCGATTCCGTCGTCGCGCAGCCGCCCGATCGTCTCGACGGCGAAATCGGCTGCCGGCTCGACCGTTTGGAGGGCCGACTGCAAGCCGGTCCCGTTCGGGCCCATCAAGAAGAACAGGTTCGGGAAGCCGGCGACCATGACCGACTTGTAGGAGGTGACCTCGTGCGCCCATGCGTCGGCGAGGCGGCGGCCGTCGATCCCTGTCAGCTCGATCTCGTTCGTGACGTTGAAGGGTTTGAAGCCCGTGGCGAGCACGACGACGTCGACGTCGTACTCGTGGCCCCCGGCGACGACGCCGCTCGTGGTGAGTGCGTCGACCCCACCGCTGACGAGCACCACGTTCGGTTCGTCGAAGGTGGCGTAGTACCGGTTCGAGATCGTGGGTCGTTTGCAGGCGAAGTTGTGGTCGGGCGTCAATGCCTTGGCCACATCGGGGTCGGCCACGCTTCGCTCGATCATCTCTCGCGAGCGGCGCTCGGCCATCTTGTTCAGGTCGGTGCCTTCGCGATGCAACTCGACGCTTGCGTACTCCCAGGCTTCCCAGAGCTCCTGGCGCAGCGCTCGCATCGCCTCCGGGTTCCGTCGAAACTCGTCGCGCTCCTCTTCGGAGTATTCGTCCTCGCGCTTGGCGCCGACCCATACGGGGCTGCGCTGGAACACGATCAGCTCTGACGCGACGTCGGCGATCTCGGGCACGATCTGCACCGCCGTGGCGCCGGTGCCGACGACGGCGACCCGCGCTCCGTCGAGATCCAGATCGTCTGGCCAGTTCGTGGTGTGGAAGCACACTCCTTCGAACGCCTCGCGCCCAGGAAGGTCGGGAACGTTCGGCGTGTGGAGTCCGCCGAGGGCGGAGATGATCGCCGACGACGTGAACCTCACGCCGTTTGAGTCGCGGAGCTCCCAGCGGCCCGACTCCCACTCGGCGGCATCGATGGTGGTGTTGAACGTGATCCGGTCGCGAACGCCGAACTCGGTTGCGCATCGACGGACGTAGTCCCAGATCTCCGGCCCGGGTGCGTACCACCTCGACCAGTCTGGGTTCGGGGCGAAGGAGTAGGAGTACAGGTGTGAGGGCACGTCACAGGCGACACCCGGATAGCGATTGTCTCGCCAGGTGCCGCCGACTTCGCCAGCCTTCTCGAAGACCCGCACGTTCTCGATGCCGGCCTCCTTCAGCTTGATCGCGGCACAGACGCCCGACAGTCCGGCCCCGAGGACGACGACGTCGTAGTGATGGTGTGCGTGGTCGTTGGTCATTCGAGTGACTGTCCGCCGTCGACGGGAATTCGTGCGCCGGTCACGAATCCAGCGTCTCGGCTCAGCAGGAACGCAGCGACGCTGGCGATCTCCTCCGGTCGGCCGTAGCGGCCGAGCGGCACGCTGTTGGCGATTTGGGTCCTCGCTCGGTCGCTGTGGCGTTCGTCGATGAACTCCTCGACGATGCCGAGCATGTCGGTGTCGACGGGGCCCGGGCAGATCGCGTTGACTCGAATGTCGTGTTTCGCGTATTCGGTCGCGGCGTTGATGGTGAGGTTCGCGATCGCAGCCTTGGTCATGCCGTAGAGCGACAGCCCTCGGTTCGCCCGCATGGCGGCCATCGACGCCATGTTGACGATCGAACCCCCGCCTTCGCTTGCCAGCATGGCTGGCTTCGCCCGTTGCATCGCGAGCCAAGCGGCTCGGAGGTTGATGGCGACGATGTCGTCGAATGCGTCGATGCCGTTCGACTCGAAGCGTTCGAAGGCGCCGAAGATGCCGGCGTTGTTGACGAGCCCGTCCAATCGTCCGTGATCCTCGAGCGCGGTAGCGACCATGCGCTCGATCGTGGTTTCGTCGGCGATGTCGCCGACCACCATCGACGTTGCTGACGAACCGTGGCGCTGCGCAATGGCGTCAGCCAGGGGAGCGAGGGCATCGGGATCCCGATCGACGAGGACGACCGCCGCCCCCTCCGCGGCGCATCGGTCAGCGATCGCGGCCCCGATGCCCTTCGCCGCGCCGGTGACGATCACGACCTGCGACGCGAGGCGTCGAAGCGGCGTCAGGCCGTTCGGTTCGGCGGTGACGGTCACGAGTCGTCTCTCGGCTCGAGGAACCGGATCTCTGTGCCTCGTCCGGTCGTCCCGTAGTTCATGCCCGTGTAGGAGGGTTGGTTGGACACACCGGGCAGCGGATGAACACCGAGCGAACCCTGGGCGAGGTAGCCACCGTCGACGACCTGGGTGGTTCCGGTGACGAACGCGCTCTCGTCGCTTGCCAAGAACCGCACCATCGACGCGATGTGTTCAGGCTGGCCTCGCATCGGCAACGGTTGGATCTGTTCGATCACGGCTTCCGCCTCGGCCTCGTGGCCTCGATGCATCAAGTCGGTGAAGATGATCCCGGGACACACCGCGTTCACCCGAATGTCGAGATGAGCGAGCTCGACGGCGGCGTTCATCGTGATGTTGGCGACAGCCGCCTTCGTCGCCGAGTAGGCGAGCGGGCCCCCCTTGCCGCTGAGGGCGGCGATGGATGCGGTGTTGATGATCGACCCACCCTTGCCGGAGGCTCGCATCGATCGGCCACCGTGTTTGATGCCGAGGAAGACGCCCCGGGCCATCACGGCGAAGGTCTGATCCCAGTGCTCGACGTCGAGTTCCAGGACCGATCCGATGGCGCCGCCGATTCCGGCGTTGTTGAACACCACGTCGATGGGGCCGAACTCGGTCTCTGCGACACTCATCAGCTCGGCGACCTGGGGCTCGTCGGACACGTCGACCGGTTGAAAGCGAACCCGCCCGGCGTAGCCGACGTCGTCGAGTTCGGCGACGAGCTCCTCTCCGGCTTGTGCGTTGAGATCGCCGATCACCACCCTGGCTCCCTCGGCCAGGAACATCCGAACCGTCGCTGCGCCGATGCCCGCCGACCCGCCGGTGATGACCGCGGTCCGGTCGAGCAGGCGCCGCGAATCCCCTTGGCCGGATCGCTCCGGCACGGCGTTGTCTGACATGGCGGATCCCCCGGTTGGCAAGAGGCGAGACTAGTGACGCGACGGCCTGGCGGCGAATGGACGTGATGGGCGTTCGTCGGCGCTCGCTTACCGAGCCCTTACCTCGAGATTCCTACGGTTCGCTTCATGGCCACGGCGATCACATGGACGGAGCGGGCCGTCGACCGCCCGCCCGCTTCGACAGGATCGGTTCCCGGCCGGCGTGCTCAGACGACTGGCGACGCTGGCCGGCCGGGGCGGATCACCGGCATCGACATGGCCCGCGGTATCGCGATGGCGTTGATGGTCATCGTGCACTTCGTCAATTGGCGACAAGGCGATGGACTGGCCTTCACCGCCGCCGAGCTCGTGAGCGGTCGAGCGATGCCGCTGTTCATGTTGCTCGGCGGCATCGGGGTCACGCTCATGGCCGACCGAAGCGCCACACCTGCCCGGAATCTGGCGATCCGGGCCGCGATGCTGATGGTGCTCGGCTTGGTCTTGACCGAATTCATCGATCGTCTCGCCATCGTGCTGCAGGCCTACGCCATGTTGTTCATGCTGGCGATCGGCCTGCGTCGGCTGCCCTCCAGCATGCTCTTGGCGCTCGTCCCCGTGACCACCGCGGTCGGTGCCGTCACCTATCAGGTCGTCGGTGCGCCGAGGGTGCTGACCGAGTTCGACGGCCTGTTCACCTCCAGCGAAGGCGCGCAATCGCTCGTGTTCGACGGTTACTACCCACTGTTCCCCGTCGGTGCGTTCTTCGTATTCGGCCTGTGGCTCGCCCGGCTCGATCTGCGGTCCGACCGGGTCGCATCGCTGCTGCTCGGCATCGGGACCGTCGTGGGTGCCGGTGTGTGGATCGGTTCCAATCGTGTGGCGTCGGCTTTCGGGATTCAGGTCGACGTCGGCGCCGAGGTGGGCGACGGTGCCTTTCGGTGGGGCCGTCTCTTGGACACCCAGGGCCACTCCGCCATGCCGGCGTGGACGATCAGCGCGCTCGGTACTTCCGCTGCCATCCTCGGGTTCTCGCTGCTCGTCGCCCCTCGAGCAGCCGCAATCGTTCGTCCGCTGACCGTGGTGGGCTCGACGTCGCTGACGTTCTACGTCTTCCAGGCGTGGGTCACCAACATCGTCCCCGACACGTCCGAGACGGGTGTCGGTGTCGAGTGGGCGTATGCGATCGCGGTGTACGTGTCGTTCGCGGTCGCGGCCATGCTGTGGTCGACGCGATATCGATCGGGCCCGCTCGAGCGGATGCTCCGGGTCGGTTCGGGGCCGACGCTCGCCGCTCGTCAGTTGCGACGTTCGAGGACCGAGCAGTAGTTGGCGACGCCTGACCCGCCCATGTTGAACACGCAGCCGAGGTCGGCGTTCGCCGTTTGGATGTCGCCCGCCTCGCCGGCGAGTTGCATTGCGGACATCACGTGCATCGACACACCGGTCGCCCCAACGGGGTGTCCCTTGGACTTCAAACCGCCGGACAGGTTGATCGGCAGGGAACCGTCGGCATAGACCGTCCCGTCTTCGAGAACACTCGCGCCCGACCCCTTCGGAGCGAGGCCCATCGCTTCGTAGACGAGCAGTTCGGCGATCGTGAAGCAGTCGTGGATCTCGGCGAAGTCGAGGTCGTTCACCGCGATGCCTGCCTGGTCGAACGCCGAGGCGAAGGCTCGTGCTGGACCTTCGAAGTCGGTGAGCTTGCGGCGCGACATCGGGAGGATGTCCTGCACGTGAGCCGTCGAGCGGAATCGGATGGCCTTCTCGTGGTTTTTGGCGACGTCGTCGGATGCGATGACGATGGCGGCCGCCCCGTCAGAGATGAGCGAGCAGTCGGTGACGCGAAGGGGTTCCGCGACGACGGGGTTCTTGTCGGAGATGGTGTTGCAGAAGTCGAAGCCGACGTCTTTTTGCATGTGGGCCAGCGGGTTCTTCGATCCGTTCGCGTGGTTCTTCGCCGC
>CALLIQ010000373.1 GCA_938008925.1 uncultured Acidimicrobiales bacterium | reverse complement strand
AGCTGACACGGCCGAGAAGTGCTGGTCGACAAGCTGTTCTCGGGCGGCCGAGGCGATACTGGTGCAGTGATCGACCTCACCTTCACCAACCGGTTCACCGAGACGCTGCCCGCCGATCCGAGGACCGACGAGCATCGACGCCAGGTGATGGGTGCGTGTTTCTCGCGGGTCGAACCCGTTCAGGCGGCCGCACCGGCGCTGGTCGCGTGGTCGGCCGAGATGTTCGAGCGCTTGGGTTTGGCGATTCCCGACGATCTCGATGACGAGCAACGGACCGAGCTCGCTCGAGTGCTCGCCGGCAACGATCTGCTCCCCGGATCCGATCCGTACGCCATGTGTTACGGCGGTTACCAGTTCGGCAACTGGGCCGGGCAGCTGGGCGACGGACGGGCGATCGCGCTCGGCGAGGTCGAGACGCCTGAGGGCGAACACCTCACCCTTCAGCTGAAGGGGGCAGGGCCGACGCCCTACTCCCGCACCGCTGACGGCATGGCCGTGTTGCGTTCGTCGGTGCGCGAGTTCCTCTGCAGCGAGGCGATGTTCCACCTCGGCATCTCGACGACCCGCGCTCTCTCGCTCACGCTGACTGGCGACAAGGTCGTTCGGGACATGCTCTACGACGGCAATCCCGCTGCGGAGCCGGGTGCCGTCGTGTGTCGGGTCTCTCCCGCGTTCATTCGCTTCGGCAGCTTCGAGATCCACGCATCGCGAGGCGACATCGACACGCTGCGGACCCTCGCCGACCACACGATCGCGAACCACTTCGCACATCTTCCCGGCGCCGAGGCGCCCGATGCCGCGACCTACGCGGCGTGGTTTGGTGAGGTGGCGGAACGAACCGCCGAGATGATCACCGGTTGGATGCGGGTCGGCTTCGTCCACGGTGTGATGAACACCGACAACATGTCGATTCTGGGCGAGACGATCGACTACGGGCCATACGGGTGGGTCGACGACTTCGATCCGTCGTGGACCCCGAACACGACCGACAAGGCGCAACGGCGCTACCGCTACGGACACCAACCCCAGATCGCCTACTGGAACCTGGCGCAGCTCGGCAACGCCTTGGTGCCGCTGGTCGGTGACGAAATCGAAGGGCTTCAGGCCGGGCTCGATCGGTACGTGTCGACCTACGCCGAGGGGTACCGAGCCATGATGCTGGCCAAGCTCGGGCTCTCGACCGAACGGTCGGATGAAGACGCCGACGGCCTCATCGACGAGTTGATTCGTGTGCTGCAGTTGACGGAGACCGACTACACGATCTTCTTCCGCCGCTTGGCCGACATGCCGGCCGGTGGACAGGGCCGCACCGATGCCGAACTCATCGAGTCGCTCTCCGACGCGTTCTACGCCCCCGGGGACGTCGATGGCGAGGCAGGAGCAGCGATTGCGCTCTGGCTCCGTCGCTACTTCGACGAGGTGGCCGACGATGCGCTGCCCGACACCGAGCGCCGGACGGCGATGAACGCGGTGAATCCCAAGTACGTCTTGCGGAACTACATGGCTCAGCTGGCGATCGACGCATCGGAGTCCGGCGACCACTCGGTCATCGCCGAGCTGCTCGACGTGCTGCGTCGCCCCTACGACGACCAGCCAGAGGCCGAGCAGTGGGCGGTGAAGCGCCCGGACTGGGCTCGCACCCGAGTCGGCTGCTCGATGCTCTCCTGTAGCTCCTAGAGGGCGTGCTGGCGCCCTGGGGGCGTGCTCAGGAAGAGGCGCCGTCGACCACGACGCCGCTGTCGCTGAACGCAGTGATCTCGTCGGTTGCGAAGCCCGCTTCTCTCAGCACCGCCGCAGTGTCAGCGCCGATCGAGGGTGCTGGCCCGCGAACCTCGACGTCGGCGCCTTCGATACCGAAGGGCGTGTTGAGCGTCTCAAACGAACCGGACGGGTGATCGATCGTGGCGATCGCGTTGTTTGCTCGGAGCTGCTCGTCGTTGACGACATCGGCCACCTCGGCGATCGCCGCCCAGGTGACACCGGCTTCGGTGAGTGCGCTCCCCCACTCGTCTCGGCTCCTCGACGCAAAGATCGCGTCGAGTTGCTCGACGATCTCGGCGGTCCGTTCGGCTCGATCGAGATGGCGTTTGTAGCGAGGGTCGTCGATCCAGTCGGGTCGCTCGAGCGCTGCGCACACCCGGCGCCATGCGGGCCCCATCGGCGACACGAGATTGAGCCACTTGCCGTCACCGCACCGGTAGGTGTTGACGAGCGGGTTTGGCGGTGCGGTGCGGGACACCATCGGTGGCGATTCGCCATCGACGAGCGCCGTCGAGATGTCGACGCCCAGCGCCCATGCCGAGGTCTGGAACAGGGAAGTGTGGACGACCTGGCCTTCGCCGGTCATGTCTCGGAGACGGAGGGCCGACAAGATCCCCACGAGGAAGTTCAGGCTCGTCATGTGATCGCCCTGGCCCGGTCGGAAGCGAACGGGGCCGCTCTCCGGCGATGCGACCGCGCTCATGGCACCACCCCGGGCGAAGAATGCGGTGAGGTCGAAGCCGGGCTGGTCGGCATCCTCGCCGTCGCGGCCGAACGACGACACCTGGGCGACCACCGCCTGCGGGTGTGTTGCCAGGATCGAGTCGTCATCGAGGCCGAACCGTTGGAGACGGCCGGGAAGCAGGTTCGTCGTGATGATTTCGAAACTCGGCAGCAACCGATGGACGATGGCTTGACCTTCCTCGGAGTCGAGATCGATCGCGATCGATCGCTTCCCTCGGTTCGCTTGCTGGAACGGATGGTCGATCTCAGCGGCGTCGGCAACTGCGGCCTGCCGAAGGAGGCCGCGCATCGAATCGCCGCCAGCGGGCTCGACCTTGACAACGTCGGCACCCATGTCGGCGAGCCATGCGCCCGCCG
>CALLIQ010000372.1 GCA_938008925.1 uncultured Acidimicrobiales bacterium | reverse complement strand
GGTCGAACAGGCCTTCGCGGGTTGCGAGGTCGATGCCACCCTCGCCGACCGCGTTCTCTCGCAGCCAGAGATCGAACGCTCGCAAGGTCGTGCCGTCGGCCCAGCTCACGTGGACGAAGCGCTCGTTGGTCTCGACCGAGGCGATCGGCACCCACGGGTAGTCGTAGAAGTCGGGCGTCGGCAGCGAGCAGGACGCGCGATCGACCCTGGAGAGACCAGCGTTGGAGAGATCGGTGTTCGTCACGGCGCTCCCGAACGACTTGTGGTGAGTGTCCCATTGATCGGGACGTCCTATTGAGTAGGATGAACTCTATGGCTGCCGCCGACCAACCGTCAAGCGTTTCCGAAGGGCCGGTCGACCGCGCCTTTCACCTGCTTCAGGTCGTGGTGGCAGCGGAGTCGCCGGTCGGCGTCCGGGAGCTCGGCCGGCGCACCGGACTCCCCCGCTCCACGGCCTCGCGACTCGTCGCGACGCTCGAGCGCCTACGCATGGTCGACCGCACACCCGACGGTGATGTGATCCCCGGCGGTGGGCTGGCAACTCTCCAGATCGAAGCGGCCGCACCGCCGCTCTTGCGAGACCGCCTCCACCCGCTTCTCGTCGACGTGGAGAAGGAGTTCGGCGAGAACGCCGCGCTTGCCGTCGATGACGGCGACATGATGCTGTACGTCTCGAACGTCGCGACCGAAAACCCCGTCTCGGTCGGTGACGTCGCCGGCGCCCGTCACCACTTCCATCTCGTCGCACCCGGGCTCGTCGCCATGGCCGCATGGTCGCCGCAGCGGCTCGACGAGCACTTGGCCGCACCTCTGGAGGCAGCGACCGAGTTTTCGATGACCGCGCCAAGCGCCATCAGGCGGCGCCTCTCGCAGATCGAGTCGGATGGGTTCGCGTGGACCGACCAGGAACTCGATGTCGGCATCAACGGCCTCGCGGTTCCCGTCGTGATCGCTGACGAGGTCGCCGCTGCGATCAACATCTACGGCCCGTCGTACCGCTTCTCCCCGGACGAACGACCCTCACTCGCTGACGAACTTCGCGAGATCGTCGCCGAACGATCCTCGGCCTGAACCATCGGCCGACAAGCCAGAAAACGAACCGGCTTCGGATCAAAATGAAAGCGGCCCCCGCGTCGCTGAAACGACCGGGGACCAGACCGAGCCTGAAAGGGACTCAGTACAGGCGATGGTACCGCTAGAACCGATCAACGCCGAAGCCTGGGCGAACACGGTCAGCGGGCCAAACGCAGAAACCCCCGACCCGACCGTGAGGCCGTTGATCAGGGGTTTCGATGGAACTCGCAGAGTTCCCGAACTCAGAAGAGTTCAAGGAACTCGGAGAGTTCCCGTGGAGCTGAGGGGAGTCGAACCCCTGGCCTCCTCGATGCGACCGAGGCGCTCTAGCCAGCTGAGCTACAGCCCCGAAGGGATGGCAGACGATACCAAGGGAAGCACTAGGTTCGCGGCGGTGAGCGACTCTTCGATCTTGTCCTACCGAGCAAGGCAATCGATCCTCAGCACCGGTGCGGTCTTGAGCGTCGCCAGCGCAGGCACCGCACTGAGCATGTTCAGCACGGGATCGATCCTCTCGGCGTTCAGCGCAGGCTCGATCCTGAGCGTCGCAAGCGCCGGTTCGATCCTCTCGATCGCCAGTGCGGGGTCGATTCTGTCGATCCGCAGCAGCGGCACGATCCTCTGCGTCGACAACCGTCCGGTCCGAGAGCTCGAGGGATCCGACCGGGCGATGGCTCTCGCGCTCGCAGGATCGTCCATCACCTTCGGCGTCGCCGCGCTGACCGCACTCAGGAGGCTCGCATGAGCGGCCCACTCGAAGGCATCACCATCATCGAGATGTGGTGCATCGGCCCCGGCCCCTTCGCCGGGATGTTGCTGTCCGACATGGGTGCCGAGGTGATCCGGGTCGATCGTCCCGTAGAGCCCGACTACGGCTACCCGCCCGACCAGTACCGGACGATGTGGCGCAATCGCCGCGCCGTGTCCATCGACCTCGACACCCCCGAGGGTGTCGAGACGATGCTCACGCTGATGGACAAAGCCGACGGCTTCATCGAGGGCAACCGTCCCGGCGTGTGCGAGAAGCTCGGCATCGGACCCGACGTCGCCCTCGCCCGCAACCCCAAGCTCGTGTACGGCCGCATGACCGGCTTCGGCCAAGAGGGTCCGCTCGCCGACAAAGCCGGCTTCGATCTGAGCTTCATCTCACTCACCGGCGTCGCCGGCGCGGTCGGCACGGCTGAACAGCCCGTTCCACCGCTCATTCTGGGCGGCGACTTCGGAGGCGGCGGCGCCTACCTCGCCATGGGCATGCTGGCGGCGTTCATCGAGGCTGGACGAACGGGCCAAGGTCAGGTGGTGGATGCCGCCATGGTCGACGGTTCCGCCAACCTCATGGCCTACATGTACGGCGGCATGGCCGGCGGCGTCTGGAAGAACGAACGCCAAGCCAACAACGTCGACGGCGGCCACTGGCTCTACTCGATGTATCGCTGCGCAGACGACCGCTTCGTCTCCGTCGCCTGTCTCAGCCCGAAGCTCTACGGCAACCTGGCGACCGCCCTCGACCTCGACCCCGACGTGTTCTCGTTCCGAGCGGGGCGGGCGCAGTGGCCCGAGCTGCGAGAACGACTCGGCGCGGTCTTCGCCGAACGCACCCGAGACGAGTGGATGCACCACCTCGACGAGCTCGACGCATGCGTGCAGCCGGTACTCGACATGGAAGAAGCACCGAACCATCCGCACCTGGTCGAGCGAGGCACGTTCGTCGAACACGGCGGCGTCACTCAGCCGGCGCCGGCGCCTCGATTCAGCCGCACTCCGAGCAGCATCAGCAACGAGCCACCACCGAACGGGGCAGACACCGACGCCGTGCTCGCCGACTACGGATTCTCAGACGCCGACATCGCAGCGCTCCGCGCATCGGGCGCGGTCGGCAATCGAGCTGCGGGCAGCGACAACCGCTGACCCAGACGGGCGACTAGCGCTCGGCGACAGCCTTGATCTGCACACCGGCGCCGCGGTTTGCCGGCGCGATGTAGGTGACCTTCGCCCGTTCGGCGGCCAGCGCACCCATGCGGGCGGTGAGCAGCACGTAGCCGATCAGCAAGGCGTCCATCAGCAGGTGATGCCAGATGAACAGCCCACGCCAAACGATGGCGAAAACGAGACTCACGACGGCGGCGATCACCAGCGCCATGAAGATCTGCAAGCGGCGCTTCTTGGCCGCATAGCTGCCCCCGATCGAGGCGGGAGCCCCACTGGCGG
>CALLIQ010000371.1 GCA_938008925.1 uncultured Acidimicrobiales bacterium | reverse complement strand
GCAGCAGCAGCCGAGGCCAGACATCCGGGCCGATCGGTTCGGGTCGAGGGTGAGAGCTCCTCGCTCGTCGTAGCCGACAGCCTCCGACTCCAACAGGCCATCGTGGCGATCGTGGACAACGCAATGGTGCACACCTCCTCCGATGTCGAGTTGGTCGCAACGCGCCTGGTCGCAACGCGCCTGGTCGCAACGAGCGGCGACACCGGCGTGGAGCTCCGGGTGATCGACCACGGGCCGGGAATCCCGGCGGGCCTCGAGTCCGAGATCTTCGAACGGTTCGCACGAGCCGACACCTCGCGGACACGAGACACCGGAGGGTCCGGCCTCGGGCTCGCTGTTGCGAAAGCCATCGTCCACGCACACGGCGGATCGCTCATGGTCACTCCCACCCCCCAAGGTGGGGCGACATTCATCGTCCGTCTCCCGTCTGGCGGAAATCTGAACTCCGCAGCGGGCTCCGACGGGCAGCTCACAGAGAACTCACAAAGTTCTGGACTGAACTACCTGTCGTCGTAAGGGGCGCGGGAGGGTTCGCTCTCGAGCCAGGGGTTGTCATGGGCGATGGACCATCGCTGGCGATCGACACGTCGTGGCATGCGGTTCGGGCGACCCGCTGCCAGTTCACATCTCTTCGGTGTCACATCTCTTCGGTGTCACATCTCTTCGGTGTCACAGTCCGGGTTCTCGCACACGAACGCGTCGGGGACGTTCTCGCTCGGCAGGGCGGTCACGCCGCAAGCGGCACAGATCGGCGCGTCGTGGCCGTGCTCGTGATCATCGTGATCCATCGCTGGATCGTCCCACACCGGCGTGTGCCCGCCCGGTCAAGCTTTCGCGGCGTGTGGTCGATGCAGGCGTATGGACTCGCGCTCGGTCTCGCCGCCCACCAAGCCGACTCGCCGCTTGGTCGGCCGATCGATCCTCGCCGCGCTGACGCTGCTCGTTTCGATCATCGGAACGGTCGACGGCTTCACGCCGAGCCCCGTCGCTGCGACCGGGCCGACGCAGCTCCAGGCCGTCTACGTCGTGCCGGCGGACGTCGCTCCGGTGGCTGGACGCAACTCGGCGACGAGCGACACCGTGATCGCAACGCAGGACTGGTTCGCCGATCAGCTCGGCGGCACCTACCCGGTGTTCAATCGCACGGCTGCTTCCATCGACGTACCGACGGTCGTCCTCGACGAAACGGCTGCCGAGCTGTTCGCCCTCACGACGAACGCAGTCGACATCACCGTGACCGATCAGGTCGAGGCCCAGGTCGCCGGAGCCTCCGGTCGAGAGCTCCTCGTGTTCCTGGAGGGCGAGGTGAACCGGTCGGCCTGCGGCTACCGGAGCTCACTCATCATGATTCCGATCCCGAACTGCGACATCGCCCCGAGCTCGCCGGCCACGTTCCCCTACGGCGCCACCTACCTCGTCGCCCACGAGATCACCCACATGCTCGGCGCGGCGAGGAGCTGCGCCACCAACGACGACGGCTCCGGCCACGTCACCGACGACAACCGCGACATCATTTACAACGGTGCGGGCGGTCGCGACTGGCAGAACCTGATGCTCGACCCCGGCAACGACGACTATCTCGATCAGGGCTTCAGTGGCTGCTTCAACATCAGAGACAGCGCCCTGCTCGGCATCTGGTCCGAGGGTTCGACGCCGGTCGATGACGCTCCCGCGCTGCCATCGAATCCCACCGGCAACTGCCGCAAGGGTCCGGTCGACGAGGCCTATCAGACCAGCGACGCAACGCGAGCCTCGGTCTATCGCCTGTACTGCGCGTACTTCCTGCGGTTCCCCGAGTCGGAGGGCTACGCATACTGGTTCGACGAGTTCGCTTCGGGCCGTCGCGATCTCGACAACATCTCGAACTTCTTCGCGAGCGGCCAGGAGTTCGAGACGACCTATGGGTCGCTGTCGAACACGGGCTTCGTCGAACTCATCTACCGCAACGTGCTCCAGCGCGATGCCGAGCCCGAAGGCGCTGGGTTCTGGCTGGCGCAACTCGATGCCGGCAGCTTCAGCCGCGGCGAAGTGATGCTGTTCTTCTCCCAGTCGGACGAGTTCCGCTCAGTCACCGGGACTTAGGGCCCTGTCTGAGTCGATGGGGTCGCTGCGATAACCAAACCGTCCATCCACGACGGAGCAGCAGATGACCGCAATCGACACCGCACCCTCCCAGGTGCCACCCCACACCCACCGAGCGCCAGAGGGCGAGGGCCGGATGTTTCTCGGCGTGATCCTCGGCTCCGCGTTCATTCTCACCCTCGGCTTCGTCGGCCTGATCCTCGGCCTGTCGGCGATGAACGACGGATCGACGGGGCCGGTCCGGACGACGTTGAACCTGAGCGTGCAGGAGTTCTCGATCACCGGCGATCTCGTCGCACCCGCCGGCGAGGTCACGCTCCTCATCGAGAACAACGGGTCGATGGCGCACAACGTCGCCGTTCGCGAACTCGACGTCGTGTCGAACAACGTCGGCTCCGGCGGTACGACCTCGCTGTTTCTCGGCGATCTTCCTCCTGGTGAGTACACGTTGTTCTGCGACATCGCCGGCCACGAGGCGTCGGGGATGATCGCGACACTCACGGTGACCGGAAGCGGCTCGGGTGAGGTGGTCGCGGCCGGCGGGCACGGTGGTCATGGCGACATGGACTACGAAGCCATGGACGCAGCGATGATGGAGACGATGCTGTCGTTCCCGGCAGCGACGGAGGGCCAGGGCAACCCGGTGCTCGAGCCGACCGAGATCCTGGCCGACGGCACAAAGGTGTTCGACCTGACGGCCGAGATCGTCGAGTGGGAGGTCGAGCCCGGCACGTTCGTCGAGGCCTGGACCTACAACGGTGTCGTGCCCGCCCCGCAGTTCATCCTCGACCGAGGCGATTCGATTCAGGTGAGGGTGGTCAACAACCTGCCGCTCGGAACCGACATCCACTGGCACGGCGTTCACACCCCCAACGACCAGGACGGGGTCGCCCCCTACACCCAGGACTTGATCGAACCGAACGGCGGGACGTTCACCTACGAGTTCACCGTCGACGACGATGCGATCGGGATGTACCACGCACATAACCACGGGCAGATGGCCGTGGTGAACGGCATGTTCGGCGTGTTCCGGGTCGGCGAGAACCCGATCCCCTACGGACAGACCATCAGCGGTGTCACGATCCCCCGCGATCTCGAGCTCGCCATCGACATGCCGATGGTGCTCAACGACGCCGGCACGATCGGGCTGAGCCTCAACGGCAAGAGCTTCCCCGCCACCGAGCCGATCGTGCTCAACCAGGGCGAGTGGGCCAGCATCACCTACTACAACGAGGGTCTCCAGACGCACCCGATGCACCTGCATCAGTTCCCGCAACTGGTGTACGCCAAGGACGGGATCCCGCTCGACCAGCCGTACTACGTCGACACCCTCAACGTCGCCCCTGGCGAGCGCTACACGGTGCTCATGCGAGCCGACGATGCCGGCACCTGGGTCTGGCACTGCCACATCCTCACCCACGTCGAGCGCGAGACCGGCATGTTCGGCATGGTCACCGCGATCGTCGTGAACCCGACGCCGGGATTCGACCCGGACGAGGTGCCCATCCGACCGAGCAACTGGCGAAACACAGCGGGCGCGCCGATCGACCGTGGCAAGCTCGACGCCATGGACGGTCACGATCACGACGACGACGGCGTGATCGATGCCGCAGTCCCCCACGACGCCGAATCTCACTGCACGGAATCCCACGGCACAGAGACCCAGGACACAGAGACCCAGGACGACAAGAGCGGATGACGGTCGACGTCGAGCACAAACCACGGTTCCGCGGCGTCAGCCATCAGCTGGCGTTCGCGGTGGCCGTCGTGCTCGCGCCGCTGTTGATCCTGGCCGCACCCGGTGTCGGGCCGAGCTTCGTGGTCGGCCTCTACGCAGCGACGGTCATCGGCCTGTTCGGTGTGAGCGCGCTCTACCACCGAAGGCACTGGGGGCCGAGAGGACGGGCGGTGATGCGACGCCTCGATCACTCGATGATCTTCCTCGTCATCGCCGGGACCTACACACCGATGACCCTGTTCAC
>CALLIQ010000370.1 GCA_938008925.1 uncultured Acidimicrobiales bacterium | reverse complement strand
GCCGGTTCGAGCCGGATGCCCCCGACCTTGACCTGCTCGTCGAGGCGGCCGTGGTACACGGCGGTCTCGTCATCCACGAGGCGAACGAGGTCACCGGACCGATAAGACCGCTGCCCGTCGATCTCGATGAACGGCGAGGATGCTCCCTGATCGGCATCGCCGTGATGGGCACCTCCCTGGTCGACATCGTCGAGGTAGCCGGTGGTGAGACCCGGCGAGCTGATGAGCAGCTCTCCCGCCACGCCGACGGGCACGCGTTTGCCTTCGGAGTCGACGATCCGAAGCTCGACGCCAGGAGCGGGTCGACCGATCGGAACATCGGGCTGGTCGGAGTCGAGCTCGGCGTCGGTGACCCGATGAATCATGCAGCCGACCACGGCCTCGGTCGGCCCGTACTCGTTGAACATCTCGAGCGCGGGCAGTGCACGACGAAGCCGCCTGGCGAGGCGCATCGTGAAGGCCTCGCCGCCGACGACGAGGCGGCTGAGCGAATGCTGCTCGGGCAGAAGCTGGGTCAGCACCTCGAGGTGCGAGGGTGTTGCCTTCGCCCACGTGACGTCGGTTCGCTCGGCCACGAGTCGCAGGCCAGGGGTTCCGCCCGGACGGATCACGACGAGGCGGCCACCGCTCACGAGCGGAAGGAAGATCGATGTGACGGTGAGGTCGAAGGTCAGTGCACTGAAGAGCGGCACCACCGGCGCCGTCTGCGGGTCGAGATAGTGCGAGGCCGCGAAGTCCACATAGCTCGACAGGCCACTTCGCGAGATCGGCACGCCCTTCGGCTCACCGGTCGACCCTGACGTGAACAGCAGGTAAGCCTCGTCGGTGCCTTCGCCGAGAGAGTCGTCAGCGATCGAATCGTCGCCCAGGTCGGCCGGGAGCTCGTCGACGACGAGGACACAACCCGCTCGCTCGGCGAGACGAGTACGTCGGGCTGCTGGCTGGCTCGGGTCGATCGGCACGTAGCTGGCGCCGAGACGGAGACAACCGATGATCACGGCGACGGCATCGGCGCTCCGGTCGAGCTCGAGAGCGACCCGGTCGCCCTGAGCGACCCCGTTTTCACGGAGCCAGGCAGCGATGCGCCCGCTCCACTCCCAGAGGGCCTCACCGGTCCAGTGACCGTTCGCTGCCTCGGGGTCTTCGAGTGCGGTGGCCGAACTCGTTGCGAGTGCCGCCTCCAACCGGTCGACGATGTCGGGGGCGTGAGTGGTCGCCGGCCCACTCCCCCAGGCGTCGAGCGCAGTCCGCTCGGCTTCGTCGAGCAGCTCGACCGACGCGATCGCCATCGAGGGGTCGGCGACGGCGGCGTGCAGGAGCGACGAGAAGTGATGGGTCGCTCGGTTCCGGTGCTGGTTGGACGCTCCGCCGTGGTTGATGTCGAGAGCCAGCTCGAGACCACCGTCGTCGGCATTCGGACCGAACGGTGTGAGTTGCACGCGCAGGAGGTGCTGCGGATCGCTTGCGCCGGGATGCACCCAGTCGGTGGCGATCGGTTGGCCAGCGAACCCCTCGTGTGCGGCCCGGGGGATCACGTTGACGATCGCCTGTCCGTCGCCCGGCTGGCCGACGTCGGTCCCGGCGTGACGGATCGTGGTCAGCAGTGATCGCGACAACCTGCGATGCAAGGTCGCGAAGGTGTCATCCGCTTCGACGACGACGTCGACCGGGTACACCTCCATCACAGGTCCGACGAGCTCGGCCGACTCGTTCGTCGACCGGTTGTGGATCGGGACGCCGATCGAGAAGGTCTCGACTCCCGTCACCCGGAAGAGGTGCGACGCCGTCACCGTCAGGAGCAGCGCCGTCCAGCCCAGATCGTCCGACAGCATGCGGTACTCGGCCGAGAGGCGCGCTCGAGCAGCCTCGAAGAACGCGAGCTCGACCGGCAGCCGGGTGCGAGTGCTGGTTGCGACGGGCCGGCGAACCGGCTGGTAGAAGCCTGGGAGCGGCGTCGGTGCCGTCCGCGCTGCCCAGTGGGATCGAGCGGCCAGGACGCGTTGACTCGGCGTCGCCGCAGCGTGAGCATCGGCCCAGTCGAGAAACGACGACGCCTCGATGTCGAGACCGTCGTAGGCGGCGGCCGTGTGTGAGACGACCAGCGCCGTGGCAGTTGCATCGGTCGCCAGATGGTGCAGATTGAGGTACCACGACACGGTCTGGTCGCCGTGATCGATCACGACGCTGTCGTAGACAGACGAGGACAGATCGAGCGGTCGCTGCGATCGCTCCCGAGCCCACGAGGCGACGTCGGCGGGATCGAGCTCGATCAGCTCGGTGCCGATCACGTCGTCGACGACCGACACCGACGGCGTGCCGTTCACCTCGACGTAGCGCGTCCGAAGAATCTCATGAGCCCGGACGACGCGTTCGAACGAACGGACGAGGCGGGCCGAATCCACCGCTCCGAGCCGGCAGACCTGCGCCATGTTCTGCAGTGGTGCATCGGGATGTCGACGCTGGGAGATCCACAGGCCGCGCTGCGCCCCGGCGAGCGGCCGAGACGCGGACGGCGTCTCCCCGATCTGGACCGGGACGGCGTTCGTCACGCCGCTGGGTCGGTCAGGCCGCCGACGAACGCGGCGATCGCATCGACCGATTCGAAGTTCTCGAGCACGATGTCGACCGGGTCGATCTGCACGCCAAGACGATCTTCCAGCCACCCGACGATCTGGACGACGCCGAGCGAGTCGACGAGCCCCGACAGCAAAAGATCGGAGTCGGGCGCGATCGTGGCGTTCGGGTCGAGCGACACGTCTCCGCCGATCATCACCAAGAGATCGCGACGCAGCGAGTCGAGTTCGGCTTCCTGGCGTTCGTCGTTGTCGCCGGAGGGGTTCGTCGTCATCATGGCTT
>CALLIQ010000369.1 GCA_938008925.1 uncultured Acidimicrobiales bacterium | reverse complement strand
GTTGCGCGGCGGCGCGATACGATCTTCCCCGGTTGGCGTCGAAGCCACCGGGCGGCAGTACTGGTAGGAGGGACCATGGTGCGCGTCACAGGCGAAGCCACCGGAGGAAACGCGGGCTGGAAGTTCTGGCAACGCGTCCCTGCGGCCACGCTCACCACCACTGCGTTCGGCGCGGTGGCATTGGCCTTCGTCATGGTCGCGTCCTATCTCGTCGTTCGAACCGAAGCGCGCTCCGAGTTCGATCTTCAACTCTCCGACGGTGCGGTCTGGCTCTCCTCGACCGAACTCGGCGGCGTCTCGCTCCTCGACGGGGGATCCGGCACCATCGTGGCATCCCTCGGCGTGGCCAACCCCGGCGATGACTTCTCGGTCGAGCAGTGGGGCTCCGACGCCATCATCGTGAACCGCACCGACGGCACCGTCTCTCGGCTCGACGGCGCGGTGTGGAACATCGCAACCGGACGCGTGCAGTTCGGCGACGCGGGCCAGCCGCTCGACGTCGTGACCGGCGACGAAGACGGCTGGGTCATGACCGCTGGCCAGGCAACACCCCTCGGCTTCGACGAGATGACCGCCCGACCTGCGATTCCGGTCGCCGCTCCGTTCGCCGACGGCGTGATCAACGAGAACGGCGATCTCCTCTACGCCAGCACCGACCCGACGCGACCGGTGTTGCGGTTCCTGGCGAGTGGCGGAGCACCCGAACCCATCCCCGGCGTCGACGGCCCGACCGCGCTCGCCGACCTCGGCCGCGACATCGCCGGCGTCGACCTCGACGACCGAGTCGTGTGGGTCGAAGGCCAAGGCATCACCTGCGAGGCGCTCGAGTTCCCGGCCGACACCGCCGTGAACGCCGGCGGAGCGGACGGCCGCATGATCGCCGTCAGCGACCAGGGCGGCGCCTTTGTCTGGGACCCCACCACCGGCTGCCCCGGCAGCGAAGACTTCATCAGCCTCGGCTCCGGCACCTACGGCCCCCCGATGCTGACCGACGGCTGGGCCGTCGTCCCCGAGACGTCGCAGGGTGAGGTCGTCGTCCTCGACCTCGAGGAGCGCTCGATCATCAGCCGCCAGGCCCTCGAAGGCGTCGAGCCGGGCACACCGATCGACCTCATCGGCGAGGGCAGCTCCATTTGGTACAACGATCCGTCATCGGCCAGCGCCGGACTGATCCAGCCGGACGGCACCGTCATCGCGGTCGCCAAGTACGAAGATGGCGTCGACGGCTTCACCGCCGCACCCATCGGTGACGGCGACGATGACCTCGACGACCTCGGTGTCGCTGGTGAGGCGAATGCGCTCAACGAGGAAGAGCCGGACGACATCGAACCGACCGAGTCGACGACCACCACCGTTGCCGAAGAAGAAGAAGAATCCGGAACCGACGACACCGAGCCGACCGTGCCACCGGCCGGGCCGACCGTCACCCCTGCGCCCACCGATCCAGTCGTCACCCAAGAAACCACCGACACGAGCGACGGCAACGGAGGGACCGACCCGACGACCGACACCACCGACGGCACCACGGCGACCAGCGAAGAGACCAGCACCACCGAGGGAACGACCACAACGACCGAGCCCGAAGGTGTGGCGATCACGATCGGTGTGTCGGCATCACAGATCCTCGAAGGTGAGACCATCAACTTCACCGCCGTCACGCAACACGGCTCGCCGAACAACTGGGAGAGCGACGTCTCCCCCAGCGGCCCGTCGCTCCAGCCGCTCGAGGACTTCGGCAGCTTCCGCTACCGGTTCGACACTGCGGGCACCTACATCGTTTCGATCACGGCATGTGATCCAGACCGCAACTGCGATACCGGGCGTGTCCAAGTGACCGTCACCGAAGACCCCGACGCCATCGACGTCATCGCCGGGTTCGCCGGGCCGACGACGGCCGAAGAGCTCGAGACCGTTTCGTTCACCGACGCCAGCCAGGGCGATCCCACCAGCTGGGAATGGGATTTCGGAACCGATGCCAACCCGGCCACGAGCACAGAGCAAAACCCGAGCGTCGCTTGGGCCAGCCCGGGACAAAAGACCGTCACCCTCACCGTGAGGAACGGGTCGCGCTCGGACTCATTCACATCCACGATCGACGTGACGAGTGTGCTCATCTGCCCGGCCGTCGTCCCCACCCCGGACATCTCGGGCCCGGCAGCGCTCGTCGAAGGTGAGAGCGGCACCTTCACCGACACCGTCACCCCCGACGGTGGTTGCATTCCGTTCCCGACCTACAGCTGGAGCGCCGATGGTGGCGCCACCATCTCCAACCCCGCTGGACGGACGACCGCCATCTCCTGGGCGAACGCCGGCACGTATCGCGTCACGCTGCGGTGGACGGATGGCGGCCAGTTCCAATCCGCTGGATTCGACGTCACCGTCGCCGAGGCAGCTCCGACCGAGCCTGCGCCGAACATCTCGATCAACGGGCCGGCCACGGTCGACGCCGGCCAGACCGCCAACTTCAACGTGACCAACACCGGTGGCGCAATCACGAGTTACAGCTGGAGTACGAGTGGCGGCGGAGGCAGCGGAAGTGGCGACACGTTTGCCGCCAGTTGGACTGGCGACGGAGGCCAGTCGGTCATCCTCGACGTGAGCGGACCCGGTGGCACGGACAGTTTCACGTTCGTGATCCAAGTGAACGAACCGAGCCCGCAGACCGCGCCCTTTGGGATCAGCTGCAACCAGAGCACAGCGGTCACCGACCAGATTTTCAGCTGCGACCTCACCACCGGTGACCCTGGCAACTTCTCGAACCCGAGCTGGTCGGTCGGCCCTGCGTCGGCGCTGTCGTGGCTCATGAGCGAGTGGAGCTACGACGCTGCGGGCACCGTGGCCGGTTCGACCGTCACTGTCACGCTCACCGCGATCGACATCGGCACCGGCCAAACCGTGACCTCGAGTGCGAGTGTCAGCATCACGGCGCCCACCACCACGACCCAGTCGGTTCCGGCGCTCGGGCTGTCATGTTCGCCGTCGACTCGGCCCGCCGACGGCGTCAGCGCAGCGACCTGCGACATCTCCAACGCCGGTGAGTTCTCGAACATCAGCTACTCGGTGAACAACCCGCAGGGCCTGTTCCTCAACCAGTGGGGAGCACCGGGCCAACAGTTCGTCGCCTCCGATGATCCCGGTTCGGTCACCGTGACGGCGACGGCTACCCACGTTGGCACCGGGCAAACGGTGAACGCTGGCGCTGTCACCATCACCTTCACCACGGTCGAGACCACGACGACCACCACCGCCCCACCGGTGCCTCAGCCGTTCGGCGTCAGCTGCAACGTCGGCTCGGCGACCGTCGGCCAGCGGTTCAACTGTTCGCTCTCGACCGGCAACCAGGGAGCCTTCTCCGGCCCGAGCTGGTCGATTTCACCGGCTGCGGGCACGCTGTCTTGGGGTCAGGGTCCCTTCAGCATCGACGTGCAGGGCACCGCTGCAGGCACCGTCACCGTCAGCCTGAGCGCCACCGACATCGCGACCGGCCAACCGGTGTTCGCCAGCGCCACCGTGACGATCAACTAGCTGACGGCCGCTCTCGGACTCAGCTACCCCACTGCGACTAGGGAATTCCCCCATGACAGAGATCGCAGAACCCACCATCCTGACAGTTGCCCCAATGGCTGGGGCAACTGTCTCGCTGCGACACCGCTCGCCTCGAGGTGATGTGATGTAGAGGGGCGGCAGCACAGGAGGAGGGCAATGGTGCGCGTCACAGGCGAAGCCACCGGAGATCGCGAGGGCTGGAAGTTCTGGCAACGCGTCCCTGCGGCCTCGCTCACAACCAGCGCGCTCGGAGCCGTGGCGTTGGCTTTCGTCATGGTCGCGTCCTATCTCGTCGTCCGCACCGAGGCTCGGCGCGAGTTCGACCTCCAGCTCTCCGACGGCGCGGTGTGGCTCTCCTCCACCGCACTCGGCGGCGTCTCCCTCCTCGACGGGGGCTCCGGAACCATCGTGGCGTCGCTCGGCGTCGCCAACCCAGGCGACGACTTCTCGGTCGAGCAATGGGGTTCTGACGCCATCATCGTGAACCGCACCGATGGGACCGTCTCTCGGCTCGACGGCGCGGTGTGGAACATCGCCACCGGTCGAGTCCAGTTCGGCGACGCCGGTCGACCGCTCGACGTGGTCGCGGGCGACGACGGCGGCTGGGTCATGACACCAGGCGAGGCGACGCCGCTCGGGTTCGCCGACATGGTCGCTCGCCCCTCCATGCCCGTCGCGGCACCCTTTGCCGATGGCGTCATCAACGCCGATGGGGACCTGATCTACTCCAGCACCGACCCCACCCGTCCCGTTCTCCGATTCGCAGCCAGCGGCGGCGCACCGCAGCCGATCCCCGGCGTGAACGGCCCGACCGCCCTCGCCGACCTCGGCCGCGACATCGCCGGCCTCGACCTCGACGACCGTGTCGTCTGGGTCGAAGGGCGCGGCGTCACCTGCGAAGCCCTCGAGTTCCCATCCGACACAGCGGTTCACGGTGGCGGCGCCGACGGCCGCATGATCGCCGTCAGTGACGAAGGCGGAGTGTTCGTCTGGGACCCGACCATCGGCTGCCCCGGCTCCGACGACTTCATCAGTCTGGATTCCGGCAGATACGGGGCTCCAATGCTCACCGACGGCTGGGCCGTCATCCCCGATGCCTCGACGGGCGAGGTCGTGATCCTCGATCTCGACGAGCGATCCGTCGTCAACCGTCAAGCGCTCGAGGAGATCGAACCGGGCACCGAGATCGACCTCATCGGCGAGGGCAGCTCCATCTGGTACAACGACCCGTCGTCAGCCAGCGCGGGCCTGATCCATCCGGACGGCACCGTCACTGCGGTTGCAAAGTACGGGGACGGCGTCGACGGCTTCGCTGCCGCCCCCATCGGCGCTGATGATGACGACGACGAATCGGTGACGCTGACCTCCGAGCCGGAGCCCGAACCGGAGCCAGAGCCAGAGCCAGAGCCAGAGCCGGAGCCATCGACGACGCTGCCAGAGGTCGGCGGCACCTCGACCACGGCACCGCCGCCGGTCGGACCGACTGCGTCGCCCCCGACGACATCCGACACGACGAACGGCACCGAGACAACGGCCGGCACGACCGAGACGACCGACGGAACGAGCGGCACGACCGACGGAACGAGCGGCACGACCGACACGACCGACGGAACGGGTGGCACCACCGACACCACCGAAGGGTCCACGAGCACGACCGAAGACACCACGCCGACCACGGAACCCGAACCCGAGGGTGTCACCATCACCATCGGCGTCTCGGCGACACAGGTTCTCGAAGGCGAGACGATCAATTTCACCGCCATCACCCAGGCCGGCTCCCCGAACAACTGGGAGAGCGACGTCTCCCCCGCCGGCCCGACCCTGCTCCCCTTCGAAGAATTCGGCAGCTTCCGCTACCGCTTCGACACCGCCGGCACCTACGTCGTGTCGATCACCGCCTGCGACCCCGGCGACAACTGTGACACGGCGAGCACACAAGTCACGATCACAGAGGACCCCGACGCAATCGACCTCATCGCCGGCTTCGCCGGTCCCTCGAGCGCCGAGGTCAACGAAACCGTGTCGTTCACCGACGCGAGTCAGGGCGACCCAACCGAATGGGCCTGGGACTTCGGGTCGGACGCAACCCCAGCCACCAGTTCCGACCAGAATCCGACCGTCTCGTGGGCCACCGAAGGCACCAAGACGATCACCCTCACCGTGACGCAAGGGTCGCGGAGCGACACGTTCTCCGCCACGATCGACATCGCGCCGCAACTGAACTGCCCCACGGTGGTCGTCACTCCGAGCATCTCCGGGCCCACCACACTCACCGAAGGTGAGTCGGGGACCTTCACCGACACCGTCACGCCCGACGGGGGCTGCGTTGCGTTCCCGACCTATTCGTGGACGGCCGACGGTGGTGCGACGATCGCGAACTCATCCAGCCGAACGACGTCGATCTCATGGCCGAATGCAGGCACGTACACGGTGCGCCTCGACTGGGTTGATGGCGATCTGCTCACCGTCGACACCTTCACGGTGACGGTGACCGAGCCGACGCCGACCGAGCCCGCTCCGAATGTTTCGATCAACGGACCGGCCTCGGTCGAGACCAATGCAACCGCCAGCTTCAGCGTGAACAACTCCGGAGGGGCGATCACCAGCTACAGCTGGTCGACCACGGGTGGAGGCGGTAGCGGCAGCGGCGACACGTTCTCTGCCAGCTGGGGCACCGAAGGCACCCAAACCGTGAC